>JBEKZL010000270.1:0-9886 GCA_049509915.1 Bryobacteraceae bacterium
CAGGCAACGATTGCGATCAAAAAGTGTAGGGTAAAAGAGAGCCCTTGCAGGCTTCTCGGCGTTCCGACTCCATACAAGCTTCTCAGCAGTAGTCCCAGATTCATTCCGGCCACATGGACCAGCAGCCGTTTGAGAATGTTGTGGTGTTTGCGCAGCTGGGTTCGTCGCATGCCGCCGGTCTCATAGCAGTGGGCGAACGTCCGCTCGATCAACTCGCCGCGCTTGCGTAGCAGTTGCTTGCCCTTCGGCCGCTGTAACCGCTGCCGGTTCGCATACACCGCTTGCGGTTCGGCTTCCTTGCCCACCCAGTGCCGTTTCCCTGCCTGCTTCTTCTCTGGAATATACGTCCGGACTCCGGTTTCGCGCCGTTGTTTGAGGAGCGGCCCGCTGTGGTATCCCCTGTCTGCCACCACTTCCTCGATCCCGCCCAGGTTCACCCGCGGCTCCTCCAGCGGCTGGGCTTCGGCTTCCCGCCCGATCAACGCGGCGACCCGGATGCCCGCCTCCGCCAGGGTTTCCTTCACCGTCGTGGTATCGCCCAGATCGGCGGCTTGCAACGTCACCGCCACCACCGCGCCGGTGTCCATGTCCACGGCGTGCTCGGCCTTGTGCGCCAGGTGCGTGCTTCCGTCTTTCATCTTGCTGATGCGGGCGTCCGGATCGTGCGGGTTCACCCAATCCTGGTTCGATCCCTTCTTTTTCCGCTGGCGGTCCACTCGCGCCAGATCTTCCCGCGTGGGAGTCGCGATCCCCGACTGTTGCGCCAATCCCGTCAGAAACGCTTCGTAGCTCTCCCCGTTGTCTCGCCGCACGATCAAACGCAACGCCGCATTGGCCTCCAAAGTGGTGGCGTCAATCGCAACCCGCTTGCCCTTCACCAAACCGGCATCCGCCAACAATGCTACGACCCACCCAAACACCTCGCGATGCGTCTCCAGATCGATCAGTCGCCGCGTCCGCGAGACCGTGGTGTGGTCCGGCGCCCCCTCGTCCAGCGGAATCCCCACGAACTCCCGAATCGAGAGCGAGTCTCCCGCCCGCCACGCGATTCCCCGCTCACTGTCGATGGCTTCGAAGTAGCCGACCCGCAGCAGCCGAAATCGGAAGGGCCAAGGCACGTTCTGGGGGATGAGGCATAATCCTGCGCCGGGCCGGCGAATGCGACCGTGGCCGAACTTTCTGCGCCTCCAGTGGCTTGCGATATTTACGGGTATCGAGGCAGCTTCTAACCTAAGAACCTGATCCGGACCGTCATAAGAGAGCCCCTGCTGGACTTGGCCGATGATCCGAATTTTTCCTGATCCATGCATGACTCATCGTCTCCGAATCGGCTTTGATCGGCGGTCACAGGGAAAGCAGCTTTTTGACTGCGCCATCGACGAAAGCAGCCTCGATAATTTTGCGGGCGGCGAAATCGACGTTCAGCTCTTGCAGGAGTCCATCGGCCGCAGCGCAAATCTGGTCTTTCACCTTCTGCCGCTTATTTTCATCGACCTTCGACAGATCGACATGGTTGAGATTGGGGTCGATGGGGTCGATGGGCTTCGGTGTCCAGTGGAGGTTCGCGAAGATGCTACCGGGCTGGGCCTTATATTGCCGTAGCTTCTGCTGGGCCACGCTGCGTCCGTAATCATAGTCATGCTTTCGATAACTTACATCGAAAAAGCCTTCGAATGCGTCGAGTCCGTTACCGGCGAGCTCCGTCGCGTCGGCGACGAAATCGTAAATGAGCATCTCTTCCTTTTCGTGGAGGCCCGCAGCCAATTCGAGAATCAGCACGGAGTCGAGCCAGGCATCGGCTGTGGTGAGATCTACGCCGAAACAGGAGTACTCCGACGCGTACTGCTGCCGGAGTTGGTCGCGGGCGGCATCGAGATTGGCCTTGGCGGTGAGGGTCATGGTGCCGTCGATCTGGAAGAATTCCTGGAGCAACGCGGCGGAGACAGGCTGGGTCTGGGCAGCTGTCAGTGTCTTGTTCAGGAACAGGTTCTGTAACCGATCGGCGCGTTTGTCCAGTAAATGGAGCTTCTTATTGATGTCTTCGGCCATGATCCAGTCCTGAAAGCCAGCCTGACCGATGACGGAAAGCGCGATGCGATCGAGAACAACCTTGTAATCAGCAACCGCCGCGCCAAAGGCGGTGGAAGGGTCGGCTGCGGGGTCAGTGGTATACAGAATCTCTTGCGAGGTTTTTGGCTGTGGGGCGATAAAACAATAGCCGCGATCCAAAGCGTTGAGGTGGCCGTCCGGTAGCAGCTCCACAAGATTCTTGGCCATGCCGAGAGGCTCGTTTTGAAACACGCCGCCGTCCGTATACGTGAAACGGCGGCTGGGGTTGCCGCCCCAGAGCTCCTTGACGAGAAACTCGCTGGGATAATCGACCATGTTACGGGCTAAATCCTGGACGCGAAAGGCGAAAGGAAACGCGCCACAGGCGACGGCGGCGGTGCGAATGGTCTCCCAAAGCTCGGGGCGGTCGTCGGAGATTGCATGCAACGGAAGCACAAGCTGATCCTGATGGTCCGTGTAGACGAACTGGCCTCCACTGCTGGTCTTCCGACAGTAATCGACGCCATTCAGATTGGACAGGGCGAGGCCGAGTTGTAGCTTCCCGCCGGCCGAGAGGGCTGGGTGTGGCAACGGAGGTGGTGGCGGACTGTCCTGATAGCGGCCCTTGAGGTAGGTCTCGGAAATAGCAATAACGCAATCGGAAGAAAAGATGGAATGCGTCGGCGACTCATCCGCGCTACGGGCGAGCAGCTTCGAAATATCGATGTCCTGAACCCACGCGTTATAGAGCGGATTGTCGTAAGGAAGATTCATCGCAGCTCCGTCGAAGAGCAGACGCTGCGCGATCATAGAGACAGTCATGCCGCCGGCAGAGGCTCCGGTGAGAACATCGATTCCGATACGCTCATCGGGAACTGTGTTCTGATTGGCCCACTGGTTGTGCTGGGAAAGCGCGTCGAGGATCTCGAAGGCGACACCAGATTCGTAGCTCCCCAGCGAGACCGCACCGGCAATGGTAAGGGCTAGATGTTTCGCCATGACTGCCTTCCTTTCATTCAGCGCAAAGATTGTGGATGCAAACTATGAAATGTAATCGGGTGCACAAATGCGAATGAAGTTAAGCATTTCGAAGTATACGACAACTTTGGGGCGGTTGTTTGCTCGAGATGCCGCACTCTGAACTCAGGTGATCGCGCGCCACAGTGGGACAGCTCCCCGCTGCCCGCTGAGCAGCGATTGCTCGGACAGAATGTGCCAGCCTCGGTAGAGCGCTACCGATATCACGCCTTAACGCTGCCCACAAACCGCGCTTGCACCGAATGCGGGAGCGATGTTTCGATTGCCAATGATCTGACCGGGCAGCCCAGTAAGCTTCCCCCAACGCCGTGGCGCCAACGTGCCCGAGAGTGTGTTCTGTTATGATGCATCAAGCAGCCGAATTGAACGGAGGCCTCGTGAAATCAAGCGCCCCCACCCACATCACACGCCGCGCGATTCTCCAGTCCGCGGTCGCGGTAGCTGCGGCCGGAGCCGCCACCGCGCATTGGAAGCCTAAATTGGGCGTCTACTGCCGCTATTCGCCCTCCAACATCGCCTTCGCCGGACAGGAGGGATTCACCTGCGTGCAACTGGCCGTCGGCGGCCCTATCTCGCCGGACTCGACCGACGAGCAACTCGCAGACGTGAAGCGCTCGCTTGTAGCCCGCGGACTGACCTTGGTCGCACTGAACGGAGGCGGGAACCATCTCGACCCCGCAGCCCAGCAGCGGTTCGTGAAAATCATCGAGCTCGCCGGCCGCCTAGGCGTGTCGTTCATCGGCGGCTCTTCTGGCGCTATCGCCGGCCAGCCGCTCGATCAGCAGGTGCAGGCGATTGTCAAAGCGTACGAGTCGCAGTACTTCCCCTCATGCGAGAAGTACAAAGTCAGAATCCTCTGGGAGCCCTACGTCAATCCCGCCAACATCGCGACCAGCCCCGTGGCCTTCGCCGCACTGCTCCGCGCGTTCAACGACTCGCCATACGTCGGCATCCAGATGGACCCGTCGCATCTCGCATGGCAGATGATCGACCCCGTCGAAGCCACACGCGAATTCGCCCAATACATTTTCAACGTGCATCTCAAGGACACCGAAATCCTCTGGCCTCTGGTGCACCGCGGTGGCATTCAGCCGGTCGACAATGCCAAGTGGTGGCGCTTCCGCCTGCCGGGCTCGGGCACGATCGATTGGAAGGGCTTTTTCACTGCCCTAGCCGATGCAGGATACGCCGGCGGGCTGAACATCGAAAATGAGGATCAGTTCTACTACCCGAGCTACGACGGCGCCGATTTCACCGAGGCCTTCAAGGAAGGCTTCCGCGTGGCACACGCCTACGTGCGCCAATTCGTGCCGCCGGGTACCCAGAAGTGAAGACTGATCGGCGGTGGTTGATCAATGTTTAGCCCGCCTCCGCCGTATGACACAGCGGGATAAGGCGGAGGCCCCAACATGCTGCGACGGGCGTGCGGCCCTAAAGGCGACCTCCGAATTCATGAGAGAAGCCAACCGCAAGGTCAGACGGCAGGGCGCTTCACGCGGATGTGAAGAACCCTACTGAGGCGGCTTCATCGGTGACGGTGACGACGGGGCCAGATCGCCATTGTGTTTACGAGCGTGTTGAATAATGCCAAGATCAACGGCGCTCGGATTACGAGTCCGTAGAGGCGCGACTGCGGCGGGGGGCTGCCCCACTGAGCGCCCCTCGGGGCAGGCGGACACTTACCTCGTGCGGAGGCGAACGCTAATCCTCCAAATCATCGGCGTCTCCCCGGACGGAAGCAAAACGGAAGGGGCCCCGGATTGAAGTGCAGATACCGGCGGCTCCTGCCCGCGCCGGGCAGCGGAAGGCGCGAAACCACTGGTCCCGCAATGCCTACCGATAAATCCCGAAATATCGCCGGCAGTCTGACTTACCGCCCCAGCGTCCTGCTTAGGTATTCGACGATCACCTTGACGTCCGCTTCCGACACTTGGGCCCCACGAGCCACCATATTTTGCACTACCGCGTTCCAATCGGCGGGGACCTTATGCTGGCTCGTCACAACCTCCAGGGCGTGACACCCGGTCCCACAGGTCTTGTCGACCAACGCACGGGCCCCACCGGGCGGTAGGACAGCGGGGGCGAAGGGCCCCACTTTTGGGACACCGCGTCGGGCCGCAGCCGCCGCGGCGACAGCCCTCGAAACCGCTGCCGGCAGGGGCTTTCGTGGCACATTGGGCAGCGCAAACGCCACCAGTGTGTTGCTGACCGGCCCGCCAAAGAACCCCCCTCCCCCAGCCGCCATCAGAGCGACGTATTGGCGGCCGTCGCGGCCCATGTACGTCATCGGGCTGGTGTGCCCATTTGCCTCAAGCTGCGCCTCCCACAGGACCTTCCCCGCCTTCGAATCGAAAGCGCGAAAGCGGGCGTCGTTTGTGGCGCCGATGAACACCAGACCCCCGGCCGTCGCGATGCTGCCGCCCAGATTGAGGGTCCCGGTGTCCCGCACACCGATCGCTTCCAGCGCCTCGATTCGCCCGAGTGGCGTGCGCCACGCAATGTCGCCCGACGAAAGATCCACCGCGATCATTTCTCCGAACGGCGGATTCTGGCAGGGGATATAGGTTTCGCGATTCCAGAAGCGCGCGTACGGCCCATACGCCGAGGTCCTCAGGTAATCGGCACCCCGCTTCTCCAGATGTCCCCACTGTCCGAGGTGCATCACATTGACGAATAGCAAACCGAGCACAGGGTCGACGGATACGCCGCCCCAATTCCCGCCGCCCAGCGTACTGGGGAAGAACAGGGCGTTGCCTTCGAGCGGCAGCGGCGTATAGGGCGCGCCAATCTTCATCTGGTTGGTTTCGAACAACTCTTTGCAGAAACGGGCGTGATCGGGGGATCGGTCATACATCTCTTCCATGCGGAAGGTGCTCTTTGCTAACGGCTGCGGCTTCAAGGGAAACGGCTGCGTCGGCGAGGTCACTTCGCCAGCTACGGTGGTCTGCGGTACGGGGCGTTCTTCCATGCCGTACACCGGCTCCCCGGTGACACGATCGAAAACGAATAGCAGCCCCATCTTGGTGATCTGCGCGACGGCTGGAATCTCGCGCCCATCGCGCCGAATGTCGAACAACGCCGGTGGCGCAGCAAGATCGTAGTCCCACAAGTCGTGATGCACCAACTGGCGATGCCACTTCTTGGCGCCTGTGCGGGCGTCGAGCGCCACCAGAGAGTTTCCATAGAGCCCGTCTCCCGCACGATCCTGGCCGTAGAAGTCAGAGGTAGGCGAACCGAGCGGTGCGTACACGATCCCGCGCTTCACATCGACCGTCATGAAGCCCCACGTGTTCGTGCCGGAGCGATTCTTCCAGGCATCGGGAGGCCAAGTCTCCGACCCCGGTTCCCCAGGCCGCGGGACGGTGTGGAATGTCCATAGGAGCTTGCCCGTGCGGGCGTCCCAGCCGCGGATGTCTCCGTAGGCGCCGGCGCTCGGCGAACCCTCGCCGTTGCTGCACCCCGTGATGATGACATCGCCGAACACCGCGGGCGGCGACTGCAAAACGTACCTCCCGTCCTTCAAATCCCCGAGCACGCCCTTCTTCAGGTCGATGCGACCCTCGTTGCCGAATCCCGGCACAGGCTTCCCGGTCGTGACGTCGAGAGCCAAAAGGTAGGGGCCATTACCCAAGAACACGCGGGGGTGCAAGCCGCCCGACCCCGGCCAATATGCCAGGCCCCGCAACGCCACCTGTGACGCGTCGTGCTTCCATAGCAACTCGCCAGTTTCGGGCACCAGCGCATAAACGCCATCGGGAGCGGTCGCGTACATGACTCCGCCGATCACCAGCGGCACAGCCTCCGACCCGGGCTTGCCGGTGCGGAATGTCCAGGCTGGTTGGAGGCGCTCGACGTTGCCCGTTTCGATCTGCCGGAGAGAAGAGTACCGCATCGCGCCCGGATCATTTCCGAAAGATGGCCAGTCGGTCTGGGCGAAAGCTCGGCTGGCGAACAGGAGCAGTGCCGCATATCGAGTCACTTCACCACTCTACCGGAGATCGTCGCCCCGATGCGCGTGGCCGCGGTTGCGGTAGGCGGCCATGTCTCTCAATTCAAAGCACTCCCCATGGCCGTCCACTCGCTTCGCCAGAGGCGACGAAGCTTCCGATAATGCTTAGGACCGTATCGGAAGCACCGCGGCCACATGAAGTGATCGGCCGGAGTTAACACGCAGGCGTGGCCGCGGTGGTTTCGATACGGCGCGATGAAGGAAGCCTGTCTCGGGGTTCGGCAGGAAACTGCTATGCGCTTTAAATCGGAGATGGCTGGGGTCCCGACCTCAATGCGGACCGCGGCGACCGGGAGGTTGCGTCGGATACGGAGTGGTGGGTGTAGGTTGTACGCGGGCTTTAGGACATCCCCCGTGCACGAACCGGAGGATTTCCGCTTACACTGTTAACTGATGGGATCGGGCTTCATTGAGCCGGCCGGACGCACCGCGTCGCGCCGGGCGGCCGCTGTTGTGCAAACGCGCGCGACGCTGTCGCAGGCCTCACTTGCGGCCGCGGCATCGAGCGCCCAGGCGCTGGCGGGATTGCAGAAGCCTGAAGGCTATTGGTGCGGCGACCTGCTGGCCGATACCACGCTGGAATCGGATTACGTGCTGCTGCAGCTCTGGCTCTATCCACCGGCGGGCGGCGTCTGGAATCCGCCCACCTCCGAGCGTATCCGCAAAGCCAGGGCAGCCATTCTGGCGCGCCAGCAGCCGGGCGGCGGCTTCGACATTTACCCCGGCGGCCCGGCCGACGTTTCGGCGTCGATCAAAGCCTACACGGCACTAAAGCTATCCGGCCTAAGCCCGGAGGCGGACCCCATGCGGCGCCTGCGCGGCGCCATTCTCGAGCTGGGCGGGATTCAGGCCGGCAACAGCTACGTCAAGATCAACCTCAGCCTGTTCGGACTCTACCCGCGCGCCTCGGTGCCCACGGTTCCTCCCGAGCTGGTGCTGCTGCCGGGCAACATTCTGTACGAAATGTCTTCCTGGACCCGCGCCATCGTGGTGCCGCTTTCGATTGTGCAGGCGGTGAGCGGAACCAGGCCGGTGCCGCCCGGCTTTCATTTGTACGAGTTGGCGCTTGGGGGCAAGAGCTTCGATCTGCCCCGGCGCGACCGCATGTCGCGGGTGTTCAACCATATCGATCGGGCGCTCAAGATCTGGCAGCGGCGCGGCCCCCGCGAGGTGCAGCGCTCGGCCGTGCGCGCGGCGGAAAAGTGGATGCTCGACCATACCCGCTACAGCGAGGGTATCGGTGCCATCTATCCCTCCATGATGTACCACGTTATGGCGCTCGATGCGCTGGGCTATCCGCGCGACCATCCGGACCTGATCGAAGCCCTCCGCCAGTTCGATAATCTGTCCACCGAGGGGCCAGACGATTTGTTTTTTCAACCCTGTTTTTCGCCGGTGTGGGACACGGCCTACGCGGCTTTCGGACTGGGCGAGTTCGGCGAGGGCGCGGGCGACCGTCTCTCCAGCGCGGCCGACTGGCTGGTGCGGCGGGAAGTGCGCCACAAGGGCGACTGGAGCGTGAAACGGCCGGAACTGGAACCCTCCGGCTGGGCGTTCGAGTTTGCCAACGAGCATTACCCCGATATCGACGACACGGCCATGGTGCTGCTCGCCCTGGAGCATGCCCAGGCGCCCGACCGCGAGGCGCAGGCCCGCTGCGAAGCCCGCGCCCAGCACTGGCTCATTCACATGCAGTCGCGCGACGGCGGCTGGGCCGCCTTCGACGTGGATAACGATTGGGCGATTCTGAATCGCGTGCCCTTTGCCGATCACAACGCCATGCTCGACCCCACCTGCCCGGACATTACCGGACGCGTGCTGGAAGCTCTGAGCCGCCGCCGTTCCCCCGAAGCGCGCGAAAGTATCCGCCTGGGCGCCCAATATCTGCTGCGCACCCAGGAGCGCGATGGAAGCTGGTACGGCCGCTGGGGCGTCAATTACCTTTACGGTACGTTCCTGGCCCTGCGCGGCCTGCGCGCTTCCGGGGAAAGCGGCACGGACCCGGCCATCGAACGCGCCGCGCGTTGGGTGGCGGCGGTGCAGAATGCCGACGGCGGCTGGGGCGAAAGCTGCGCCTCTTACGCCCGCGACGAGTTCGTGCCCGCCCCCAGCACGCCCTCCCAAACCGCCTGGGCATTGCTGGCGGCGATGGCCGCCGGCGATCGATCCTCGGCGGCGTTCGAACGCGGCGTCCGTTACCTGGTCGATTCCCAGCGCGCCGATGGCGAGTGGAGCGAAACCGCGGCTACCGGAACCGGTTTCCCCAATGTGTTTTACCTGCGCTATACGCTCTATCGCAACTACTTTCCGCTGCTGGCATTGACCCAGGCGGGGAGGCTGCTGGGATGAGCTAAGCGGAAAGGCCTCCCAATGCCCGCGCTGTCCTCCCCTACTGCAGCCTCGGGAGGTGACCCCCCCGCCGGGTTCACTCGCGTGCCGATGCCCGTGATCGGGGAGCAGGCCTGACCTTCGCATGTGGTGGCCATTTTCCGGCCGGTCAGCGGCAAGCTTGAAGTCCCGGCGAAGAAATGGCCCTTTGCAGCCCATAGGTTCCCGAAGGCCGTTTCCGGGGATTTACGCTTATGGATCATGCTGCTGGGCTTCCAGCCCTGGACCAACCCGGCGGTCAACTGACCAACCATGCCTCCTCCCGTACGGACCCTACGCTCAGCATTTTCTAATTGAACGATGAGCCTGGAGGAGACGAAACCGCCGATTCTGGGACTCCTCCCTTTCCAGGTTTCTCGATGTCGGGTCGGCGCGTTGCGGTTTGTGAGCCAGGATGGGGTG
>JBEKZL010000271.1:0-9843 GCA_049509915.1 Bryobacteraceae bacterium
GCCCACGCCCCGGCGCCGAATTGGATCGAGGTGGACCGGGAAACCTTGAAGGGGCGCATCACGAGCCTGCCACAGCGCAGCGACCTGGTTCAGATTCAGTTGAACGAGCAGCTCATTGTGGAGTTGTACTCGAAGTAAGACATTAGAAGACGGAAGTCGGAAGTGGGAAGTCAGAATCGCCCGGCGCCATCGCCATTCTGCCTTCTCTCTTCCGGCTTCCGGCTTCCAGGAGGTTCCATCATGTTCAAAGGCTTCCAAAAACCTAAACGGCTGGTTGCCAATACCGACACCCTTACGGAGCGGTATGGCATGTTCACGGCCCAACCTTTTCAGCGCGGCTTCGGCACCACCATCGGCAACAGCCTGCGGCGTGTGCTGTTGAGCTCGATTGAAGGCGCGGCCATCACGGCGATCCGGATCGAAGGCGTCGAGCACGAGTTCAGCCCCATCCCCGGAGTGGTCGAAGATGCCACCGACATCATTCTCAACCTCAAACAGATCCCCTTCAAGATCGCGAGCGAAGGCGTCAAGACGGTTCGCCTGAAGGTGGACAAACCCGGCGATGTGCGCAGCGCCCAGATCGAGGGCGACGCCGACGTGGAAGTGCTCGATCGCGACCTGCACGTCGCCACCGTCAGCGAGGGCGGCAAACTGGAAATCGAGATGCGCCTCAAGACCGGCCGCGGCTATGTCAGCGCCGACAAGAATTTTGACGAAGACCTGGCGCTGGGCTACATTCCCATCGATTCGGTCCACTCGCCGGTGCGCAAGGTGAATTTCGCCGTGGAAGCCGCTCGCCTCGGCCAGATGACCGACTACGACAAGCTGACGCTCGAAGTCTGGACCAACGGCGCCGTTTCGCCGCAGGACGCCATCGGCTTTGCCGCCAAGCTGCTCAAGGACCACATGAGCATCTTCATCAACTTCGAGGAACTGCCCGAGCAGACCGAAGAGGTCTCCGAGCGCGGCTACGACAAGATGAACGAAGTACTCAACCGCTCGGTGGAAGAACTGGAATTGAGCGTGCGTTCGTACAACTGTCTGAAGAACGCCAACATTCAAACCATCGGCGAGTTGGTGCAGAAGACCGAAGCCGAGATGCTGCGCACCAAGAACTTCGGCCGCAAATCGCTCAACGAAATCAAGGAAATCCTGGCCAACATGGGCCTGTCGCTGGGGATGCGTATCGACCAGCACGGGCGGCTGGTGGCGCCGCCGCAATCGGCTTCGACGGGCCTCATGGATTACCCGCTCGAAGACGACGAGCCGCAGGGACTAACGGGAGAAGAGTAGGGCATGAGACATCGAGTAGGCGGGTTCAAACTAAAGCGGCCGGTGGATAGCCGCAACGCGCTGTTGCGCAATCTCTGCACAAGCGTGATCGACATGGAGCGCGTCATCACCACCGTACCCAAAGCCAAGGCGGTACGGCCGCTGGTCGAGAAAATGATCACGCTCGCCAAGCAGGACACGCTGCACTCGCGCCGCCAGGCGGCGATGGTGCTGCGCACGCCCGCCGCGGTGAAGAAGCTGTTCGATACCCTGGGGACGCGTTTCGGCCAGCGCCCTGGCGGCTACACGCGCATTACCCGACTGGGACCGCGTAAGGGCGACGGCGCCGAACAAGCCATGATCGAGTTGGTCGGTTCGGAGCTGGTGAAACGCGCCGCCGAGCGCGCCAAACGTCGCGAGGAACGTCTCAAAGCGCGCCAGGAAGGCCGCGAGCCCGAAGAAGAAAAGGGCGAAGAATAGCCCGGCAGTAGAGAGCAATCGCCGAACGCCGCGGGTTGCGCAAGCCATCCGCGGCGTTCTTATTTGAACTACTACCAGTCAATCCCTTCGCGCCCCGCGCCCGGGATACGGATTCCCCGCAGCACCCACGCACCACCTTCGCCGGGGACGCTCCCACGGCCGGGCGCTGTCACCAATCCAGATTCGGCATCGTCCGGTGTTTTGGCTTCAGAATGCCGCCATTTCGCCCTACCGGCTTTGTCCCCCCGCGCCCATGGCTGCCAGGACCGTTTCCAGGGCCTCCGGTGACCCGGTAAAGAGATTTAGCGGCGGGCGGCGATAGGCCAGGATCTGCTGGTAGATGGCGGTTTCCTGGCTGGTATTGAGCGCCAATCCGGCGAGGTATTGAAGGCGCAGATTGCCGTCGCGGTTGATTGCGGCGCCGACGAGCCAGGGGGCCAGATCCTTGGTCTGCCCGGCATAGGTCGAGAGCAATCCGGGCAGCGTGCTGAAGCCGACGCTGCGCAGGGATTCCAGCACGCGCGCGTGGTCTGGCCGCCGGAGGCGTTCCATCAGCTTGTCGACGTCGATGCGCATGGGCTCGGCGGTCCCCAGAAGGAAGATGTCATACCCGGCGCCATCCACATCGTTGGCCCAGACCGTGCCGTTGGGGAAGACGTCGAAGAAAGTGGCGACCTCACTCTTGACGGTTTCGGCGTTGGATTCGTAGAGCGGCACCCACTGGGTCACCACGCCGCCCGGATTCAGGTGGTCTTTCACCAGCTCGAAATACTCGCGCGAATAGAGGGTGGCGCTGCCTTTGACCCAGGGGTGAATGGGGTCGGAGGTGATGATGTCGAACTTCTCCGGAGTGGTCAGCACGAAATGGCGGGCGTCGTCGTAGACGATCTCGGTGCGTGGGTCGGTGGCCACGTGGAAGTTTTCGTTGCCGAAGAAGCGTGTGGCGATGGGTGGAATGAGCGGCTCCATTTCGCAGATGACGATGCGCCGGACCTCCGGATGCACCACAAAGGTACCCGCGGTGACTCCGGCGCCGAAACCGACCACCAGCACCGAATGCGGGCCGGAATGAAACAGGGCGGGTATGTGCCCCAGCATGCGCTGCAGCCGCATGTCGTAGGACTCGGTGGAGGCTTCCACTTTGCCGGAAACGTGGAACTGTACCGCGCCGTCGTCCCAACGGGTGATGGCGATAGAGGAATTGATGCCTTCGCCGGAGTAGAGCAACTGGGAGCGGGGGGCGGATGTCATGATGCGGCGGCCGTAGGCGATCAACATTCCAGGCGTAGGTCCGACGTTCACCGCCAGGTAAGCCGCCAGCGCCAGAACGGCGGTCAATGCGGCCGTGCCACCCACCGAGCGGCTGGCTCTTACCCGCGGCAGCAACGCCACCAGGCCGCCCAGCGCGGCCAACAGGATGAGCACGCGATTAGAACTGGCGGTGCCGATAGCCGGTATCAGGAACAGGCTGAATCCCAGGGCACCCAGAATCGCGCCCAAAGTGTTGGCGGCGTAAACCGTGCCCACCAGCCGGCCGGGCTCTTCCCCCGGCTGGGCGGCGGCAGCGAGCGCCAGGGGGAAGCTCGCGCCCCACAGCAGCGTGGGCGGCAGCAGCGCCCAGACCACCCGCACCAGATCGATCTGGAAGGTGAACCATGGGCTGGTGGAGAGAAGCGCATTCACCGGCCAGTTGGGCAGCGATTGGCCGATCATAAAGGCCGTCCACGCGATGGCTGCGGCCAGGGCCAATTGAGAAGTGCCCAAAGCGGTGCGCCCGTCGACCCGCCGCGACACCAGCGCGCCGCCCGCGCTGCCGATTCCCAAGCCCACCAGGAAGACCGCCAGGATGATGGAAAAGGTGTAGACAGTGGCGCCCAGCATCAGCCCGAGCAGGCGGGTCCAGACCACTTCGGCGCCGAGTGCGGAGGCTCCCGAAAGAGCGATTGTGAGGTAGACCGTGCGCACGTCCGGGCCGGCGCCTGCCGCCCCGGAGCGCGGAGGCGGCGAGGTGAGATGCGGCCCTGCCTGACCCACGGGTGCACGCCGTGCCAGCGCCAGGCTGGCGATTCCCACCACAGCGTTGATGCCCGCTGCTACCAGCGTCGTCGTGGTCATATTCGACACGCGCAGCAGGTAGAAGCCCGCCGTCAGCGACCCCAGCACCGCGCCGGCGGTATTGCCGCCATACAGCAAGCCCAGCCGCGACACACCCCGCGGGCTCATCTCCACCCATCGCGAAATGGCCGGCAGCGAGGCGCCCATCAATATGGTGGGCGGCAACAGGCAGAGAGCGCAGACCAGGGCGCGAAGCAGCACGGCCGGCATGCCGTGGCCCACCGCGGCGGCATACACGCCATCCACCAGCGGCATCCCAACGAGCGCCAGGATGCCGCAGGCGCCGATGGCGAACTCGATGTACGCGTAGACTCGCAGCGGGTGCATGCCGGCTGCCCGCCGGGAGCGGGGCAGAGCCACGCTGCCTAGGCATAATCCACCCATGAAGGTGGCGAGCAATACTCCCAGCGAAACCGCGGTGGAACCGATTACCAGCTGCAGCAACTGGTACCAGACGATTTCGTAGATCAACGCCGAACAGCCGCTCAGCGCGAACAGCCCGAGGAGCACGGGAAACAGACGGGAGGCCCCGGTAACGCGATCAGTCATGGAATGACTGGATGATAGCACCTCGGAAGGCTGCGATTCGTCGCCAACCGGTTGTCGGCTATCGGAGTGTTCCTCCGAGAAGTCGGGGCAGTGGCGTTTGCCATGCGCCTATTCTGCCGCCGAGTCTGAGATTGGATGTTCGAAGCGATCTGACCCGGGGCTGAAGGCACGCCACGAGCCATCAGCCCGTCTCGCCGCCGGCCCAAATTCACCTAAGCTTTGGCGGCTCTCCGCAGTTCCAACACTACATCCTTCCGCCCGCGGTCGGCGGCATCAAGCAGGGTGTGCCCGATCAAGTTCAGCGCGTCGCTCACCCGGCGCTCGGTTTCGGCCAGTTGGCAGCGCACCTCACCCACTTCGCGGCTTCTTGCCTCGACCAGCGCGCCCAGCTTCTTTTCCACCGCGCCGGTTCCCGCCGCAACCTGCTTCTCAACCGTCAGCGGAAGTTCCTCGTCCAGTTCGCGGCGTATCGAAGCCACCCGGGCTTCGAGCGCCGCGCTCCCGTCGGCGAGTTGCCGGTACAGGCCCTCAAGCTGGTTCGTCCACTGCGCCGCGACCTCGGCGATGCGTTCCTGGCAGGCGGCGATGACAGCGCGATCCTGTTGCTCCAGTGCCTGGCGTTCGGCGGCCAGTTGCGATTCCAACTCTGTCACGCGCTTTTCCCACTGCGCGGCTTGCTCGCGAAGGCGCGACTCCAAGGCCTCCACCACCGCTTCCAGCACTTTCCGGTAATAAACCGGCGGAGCGGTCTCGGGAAGTTCGGCCGGCGCGCTTTCCGGCGGGTTTTCCATCCGGGCCAAACGGCGCTCCATGGCGTCCAAACGCTCGCCCAGCGTACGCTGTTCCGGTTCCACCGCTGGCCGGCCTGAGCCCTGGGTCAGCTTCATACCCACGCCGAAGGCCACCCCGTCGCCAAACGCGACCGCGAGGTTGCGCCAAACGGACGAATCCCGACTGGTATCCATATAACATAATGTACAAGAAATGGTTTGTTTGTGTAAGGGGAACGAGCGTCTTTTGGCACTGGATTTCGGTAGGATAGACCACAGGATGCCGATAACAATCGATTGGCAGCACGGTACCGTGAGCGAGATCCTGCGCCTGGCTCTTGCCTATTTCCTGGCTTTGCCCGTTGGATGGTACCGGGAGAAGGAGGCGCACAGCATCGGTGTGCGTACGTTTCCGCTGGTGTCCATGGCTAGTTGCGGCTACCTTTTGCTGGTGGCGAACGGCAGCGCCGCCGACCAGTCGCGGGTCATCCAGGGACTGGTGGCCGGCATCGGGTTCATCGGCGGTGGCGCCATTCTGAAGGCCGAAGGCAACGTTCACGGCACGGCGACCGCCGCCAGCATCTGGAACACCGGGGTGCTGGGAGCGGCCGTGGCGCAGCAGCGCTATTGGCTGGCGGCCACGCTGGCGTTTCTCAACCTTTTCGCCCTGCGAGTGTTGTTACCGCTTAAACAGAGATTGGACGCCCTTGAGGCGAAAAGAAAGCGCGATGAGGACCTGTAGACCGCATTGCTTCGGACCGTTCGTCCTCGCCTTGGCCCTGGTCGCTCCGGCGGGTGCGGAGACGATTCTCTTGCGGCAGGGATGGTGGCTGGCTCCTTCCGGCGCTTTGCCCGGCGGCGAATCGCTTTCCTCCCGGGCGAGCGGCCTCGATGCGCACCGCTGGCAGCCGGTCACGCTGCCTTCCACTGTGCTTTCCGCGCTGGTTGCGGCGGGCGTTTATCCCGACCCTTACTTCGGTCTGAACCTGCGCTCCGTCCCCGGCACTGCTTACCCCATCGGCACCAATTTCTCCAATTTGCCCATGCCGCCGGATAGCCCGTTTCGCGCCAGTTGGTGGTATGTCACTCGTTTTTCCCTGCCCGCCGACTTTCACGGCAAAACCGTTTGGCTGGGCTTCGACGGCATCAACTTTCGCGCCAACGTCTGGTTCAACGGAAAGCCCGTCGCCACTTCGGACCAGATGGCCGGCGCCTGGCGTCTCTACCGTTTCAACGTCACCGATGCCGCTCTCCCCGGTGCGGACAACGCCCTGGCCGTCGAGATCTTTCCGCCCCAGCCGCTCGACCTGGAATTCGTCGCCGCCGCTCGAGCGCCGCTACGGCAAGCCCGCCTCGCTCGAAGACTACGCCCGCAAGGCGCAGATGATGGCCTACGAGAGCCACCGCGCCATGTTCGAAGCCTATATCCGCAATAAGTACACCTCCACCGGCGTGATTCAGTGGATGCTCGACAACGCATGGCCCAGCCTGATCTGGCATCTCTACGACTGGTATCTCCGCCCCGGCGGATCCTACTTCGGGGTGAAGAAAGCCAACGAGCCGCTCCACGTTCAGTACTCTTACGACGATCGCTCGGTGGTGGTAGCTAACTCCGGCCGCGCCGCGGCTGGACTGAAGGTGTCCGCGCGCATGTATAACCTCGACATGACCGTGAAGTTCACCCGTGAAGCCGCCCTCGACGCCCCACCCGATTCCAGCACCCGCGTGTTTCAGCTTCCCGAGCCGGCCGGACTTAGCCCGACTTACTTCGTGGCACTGGAACTGGCCGGCCCCGGTGGGGTCGTGAGCCGTAACTTCTATTGGCTCTCCACCGCGTCCGAGACTCTCGATTGGAGTAAGTCGAACTGGTACGTGACACCAACTCTCACCTTTGCCGATTACACCGCGCTGAATCGCCTGCCGGAAGCCGCGCTGGAGCTGAGCGCCGAAACCAGCGGCGCCGGCGATGGCCGAGTCACCACCGTACACCTGGGTAACGCCAGCCGCGCCCTCGCCTTCGGCCTGCGTCTGAAGCTCGATGGCGCCGATGGCGAAGAGATTCTACCCGTGCTTTGGGAAGACAACTACCTGGCCCTGTTGCCCGGCGAAACCCGCACACTGACCGCGAAGTGGCGCGGCGGCGAAGCCCGCCCGAGCGTGGAAGCCCAAGCCTGGAACACGGGCGTAGTGCGGGTCCCGGCGGCATCCCGATAAACCGGCCGGGAACGCAGCGGGAATTACCAGGATGCCCCGCCCGTCCGTCCGGGCCGCTTCTCCTGGCCCGGCCAGGGTTAGACACGGTGTTGGCAGAATTGCTATTTTGGGTGGTCGCGGTTTGGGCGACGGATGTAAGCGGTAGACAGAAGGGGAGGATTATGAACGATATGAACGACAATTCGGTATCTCGAAGGGTGTTTATGGCAGCCGCGGCCGCTGCTCCGGCGGCGTCCGCCCTGGTCGCCGCGGATACCTCGGACAGGATTCGGATATTCGACCCGCCACCCACGAGGATCCAGATCTTGTGTACCCGCGTCGGACCCTCGGCCAGCTTTACGCCGGCGGAGATCGAACAGCTCAAGGCGGGGGGTAAAAACAACGTCGAGATCTTCACGCCCACGACCCAGGAGGAACTGGACAGGCTGCTGCCCGAGTGCGACGTGATTTTTGGTCAGCTCAACGCGGCCACCCTGGCCAAAGCGAAGAATTTGAAGTGGGTGCAGAACCTGGAAGCCGGCCTCGAGAGGGAGTTGTTTCCGGAGCTGGTCGCCCATCCTTGCGTAATGACAAATATGGCGCGGATGTATGCACCGGCCCTCGGGGAGACAGCCATGGCGATACTGTTGTGCCTTACGCGGGGCATTCAGGCGCACTACTTTCCGCTGTTCGAGAGGAAGGAGTGGAAGCCGGTGCGGAATTTGGTGGAACTCCAGGGTAAAACCATGGGCGTCGTGGCCATGGGCGGACTGGGGCAGGCCACGGCCAAGATCGCACACTACGGCTTCGACATGAAAATCCTGGCCGTGGACGCCAAACCGATGGCTAAACCGGTCTTCGTCGACACGCTGCGCGAGCCGGAGTGGCTCATGGAAATGGTTCCGCGGGTGGACGTATTGGTCTGCTGCTGTCCCCTCACACCGGTGAGCCGGGGAATGATCGGCGACAAGGTGTTCCGGGCAATGAAGAAGACGGCCTACTTTATCAACATCTCCCGCGGTCCGCTGGTGGACGAGGAAGCACTGGCCGCGGCGCTGAAGGAAGGCCGGATTGCCGGCGCCGGATCGGACCCGGGGCCCGTCGAGCCGTATCCTCCCACGGGGGTCCTCTGGGGCTGCCCGAACATGATCTTCACTCAACATTCCGGTGGATTCTCGCCGGAACGCCAGATCCGTCACATGGGGCTGCTTGCCGACAACGTGCGCCGATACGCGCACGGCCTGCCGCTGGAGAACGTGGTGGACAAAGCGCGCGGCTATTGACGGCGCAAACGAGGCGCGCACGCGGCAACCTTTCCCTCGCGGTCGCAGCTCGGTTTCGCGCGTTTCCGAGCCGCGACCGCAACGGAGCGGTTGCACGCCATGCACTTAGGCTGATTCCCGATCGCCGGCCCTCAGTGTCCCGTGCCCGAAAGCGCTACCGTCTGTGAGCCCGACTGCGTATTGTCGGTGACCTTCAACGTCGCCGAGTACGATACCTTCGCGACTGGCTTAAATGTCACACTGATCATACAGCTACTGCCGGCCGAAAGCGAACTCCCGCAATTCGAGCTGGGCGTCAGCGTGAATTCCGCTGCGTTCGTGCCCGTCACCGTCATGCCGCTCAGGGATAGGGCCGTGGCGCCAGTATTCTTGAGCGTCACGGTTTTGGTCGCGCTGCTGTTCACCGTCTGGTTCCCGAAGCTCAGGCTGCCGGGGTTGAAGCTGGCCTGGGGATCGATCACCATCGCGGTCAGAGTGACCTTCTGCGGATTGCCCGGCGCGTTGTCCCCAATGCTCAACGTAGCGGTTTGCGGCGTGTAGAACGGACCGGCCACGAAGGTAATCGAAATGGTGCAGTGGCTCCCCGCAGCCAGCGACTTCGGGCACTCGTTGACCGCCACGAATTCGAAGGAGTTCCCTCCCTGCACGATCGATAGCAGCGGGTCGGTGATGGTAATGGGGGTGGTCCCGTTGTTGGTCAGGGTGATGTTCTTGGTGGTGAGGGTTGCCAGATACACCGTGCCGAAGCTGATGCCGGACGGAGCCACAGTGAGCGCGGAGACGAAGTTGGCTGTCACGCTCTCGGGCCCGGTCATGGTGATGGTGGTGGAGGCGCTGTTGGCGTTGGCGACGGCGCTGCCGGTCCAGCCGGAGAACACATAGCCCGCGTTCGGCACCGCCTTCAGGTTCACGACCGCGTTGGCGGTTTGATTGCCCGTGGGAGGGGTGACTGTGCCGCCGCCGGATGGACTCACCGCCGTCGTCAGCAGATACTGCGCCGCGCCGATGGCGATGCCGCTCAGGCTCACCGATTGCGGAGTGGTGAAGGCGTCGTCGGTGACGGTGATCGACCCGGTCAGCGGATTGCCGGGGGCCAGAGGAGCAAACTCCGCTCCCAGGTTGCAGTCGTAGCCTGACGCCAGTGGAGTGCCGGCCGCGCAGCCGTCGCTAACGGTCGCCAG
>JBEKZL010000272.1:0-13326 GCA_049509915.1 Bryobacteraceae bacterium
GGACTGTCCGCGGAGCCAACCCCATCATCGCCTTACGCTGTTGCCAACTCAAGGGCCGCTTCGAGGACTATTGGGAGTCCCGCCAGGCAGCTTGACCTCCACTTCTATGTCGCGCACCCCGGATTCGCCACGTTTTGCCCGAGTGGGGGAGCCGTCCGCAGCCCTGTACCAGGTTGCGACAGTAGGTCCCCCACCGAGCAAGGGACATCGCGGGTGGAAACTACACCACTCCGATGTAGACAGTCAATTCAAAGAGGTTGCGCACTCGCTCTGTATCCCCGGCCAGAATTCGCCGGACTGGAGTTTCGCCGCCAAGCGAGCGATGCGGACTTTGGAGCCAATTCTCCGCATCTGGCAATATGATCCGAATTTCTTCAAGCAGTTCAATCGTCTTTGGGTCCATATTCTTGCAACAGAGAAGCCGATGGATTCGTAGTCATTGTTAAATGACAAGACAGTACCATGGTTGTGAAAAAACAACCCAACGCCGACTTCCCGGTCTGGTCCGAGAGGCTGTCTTGCTGTCAATTTCCTTTCTTATAAGAATTGTTAATTAATTAGTTCTACTGTGTCATAAAGCATCAGCGCAAACGACAGCACAAGGGGCAGCAGGGGAGTTGCTGCACCAGAAACCGGGCGATCCGGATACGCAGTGTCGCTATGGAATGG
The DNA here is from genome assembly GCA_049509915.1 of Bryobacteraceae bacterium. Lineage (GTDB taxonomy): Bacteria > Acidobacteriota > Terriglobia > Bryobacterales > Bryobacteraceae > JBEKYD01. The sequence continues at coordinate 670 of JBEKZL010000272.1, forward strand.
GGGTTATGCCGTTGGGCGCGGACTCTTCGCTCCCCGCGGCCGGAAGTGGGGAGATAGCGGGGCGGCGCGCAGCCCAAGATGGCCGACGTGGGCTGAGGGGGAAAAACGGCTCCTTTCCGATAGCAGGAAGCCGTAGGCGGCAATGCATAGTGTTCCGTGGTGGTGAAATCCCCGCCAGTTGCGGCCCTCATAATGACCCAACCCGAGTTCCTGTTTCAACTCCTCGTAGTCGCGCTCGATCACCCAGCGGTGCTTGCTGATCCCCACCAACCGTTTCAGCGAGAGCTTCACTGGCAAACGCGCCAACCAGTAGCCGCTGGGCTCGGCGGCGCCGGCCGGCCACTCGATCAGCAACTACTGTTCGGACTGTAGGCCGTTGCGGTCGGACGCGGGTCTAACCCGCAAGGCAGCGAACCGCGAGCGTAACATTTCTTTGCTGCCTTCGCGCCAGGCCACCTCGCGCCAGGCTTTGTTCGGCAACTCCCGCGCCAACTGCGCCACCGAAAGCGGTGGGTGCGTCGGGTCCCGTTGCATCCGTTGGGGCCGCCGCCCCTTCCCGCTCCACGGCCTAGGCGGCAGCGGTTGCCGCTCCAGCGCCCACACCGTGGTCGTGGACCTCACCGCCAGCGAATAGTCCAACTTCAGCTCCGCGACACCATCCCGGAACTCGCGACTGGATCCGTACACCTCATCGGCCAGCACCACCCCGGGCGCCACCTGGTCCTCCACCGCTTGCCGAATCTGCCCCAGGGCAATCTCCGGCTTGGTCTGAAACTGCACCTGGCGGGGAACATCGGCCTCCGCGCGCCGCACCGGGTCGTTGGCCCATTCCTCCGGCAGATATAACCGCTAGGCGATCGGCAGGCTCCCGGTCGCGGTCGCCACCGAGAGACTCACCGCCACCTGGCAGTTTTCCGTTTTTCCCACCCGGCCACAATGCTGCCGTGCCACTCCCGCCGAATGGGTGCCCTTTTTGACGAAGCCGGTCTCATCCACAATCCATGCGGTTACCGGCCCCGTTTTCTGCATGGCCGGCAGGACGTAATTGCGGACCTGCCGCAACATGTCGGTATCGCTCCAGGGCGACTCAGCGACGAAGTGATGCAGCGATTCGTGCATGCTCCGCACATGATCGGCCGCATGCCCCGCGGCTCGCGCCAGCCACTCCAAATATGCCGCGAGGCGTTTCTCTTGTGGTGCTGGCGCTGGGGTTTGAGCAGCCACAAAAACATTATACGACCGATTTGTTGTTTATGACACAGTAGAATTAATGAACAACAACCCCACGGAAGAGCCGGACATCCCCAGGCTTCACGGTGCCAAGGAGCACGAAGTAGCCGATTTTCGGTGCGCCCATATTTTAATATGGCCCCGAAATCACAAGCAGGTAAGTGCTAAGTGTAAATATCTCTGTTTGTTAGGCCATGACTTGGGGCCGATCCATCTCGCCAGAATCGGCCGGGCTGACGAGCCTAACGCGACGGCTGAAAAGCGCTCCGCAACGCGGCCCGACGGTTTTGAAACCGGCAACCTTGCCATGGAGTAACGTGGAAGGAGCTATGGATACTCCCGGTTCGTCCCGTCTCGTCGTCGGCATTACCGGTGCCACGGGTTCGATCATCGGCGTACGTCTACTCGAAGCGCTGGCCAGCTCAGGCGTCGAAACCCATCTGGTCGTCAGCAAATGGGGCACGGCAACTCTATTGCATGAAACGCCTTACTCCATGGAACAGGTAGAGCGTCTGGCCAGCCGGCACTATTCGCCCCACGACCAGGGCGCGGCCATTTCGAGCGGCTCGTTTCTGACCCGCGGCATGGTGGTGGCGCCGTGCAGCATGCGTACCGTGGCCGCCATCGCCACCGGCCAGGGCGAGCACCTGGTGCACCGCGCCGCCGACGTGGTGCTGAAGGAACGGCGCAAGCTGGTACTGGTGGCGCGCGAGGCGCCGCTCAGCGAGATCCACCTGGAGAACCTGTACAAACTGGCGCGCATGGGAGTGGTCATTCTGCCCCCGGTGCCGGCTTTCTACAATCACCCCCAGTCGATCGAGGAGATGATCGACCATATTGTCATGCGCATTCTGGACCAGTTCGACATTCACCTGGATCTGCGCGCCCGCTGGGATGGCCAGATGCGGGCCGGCCGGGACCGGGTGGAATCGTGATGACTTCGGTGAGACTCGGCCTGTTCAGCATCGGCCTGGATGCTTACTGGCCCCAGTTCGAGGGACTGCGCGAACGCCTCCTCGGCTATAACCAGGCGGTGGCGCGGCGCCTGGAGCGGCCGGGCGTGGAGATCGTCAATCTCGGTCTGATCGATAATCCCCTGGCAGCCGCCGAAGCGGGGCACCAGTTCCGGCGCGCCGACGTGGACATCATCTTCCTGCACGTCGCCACCTATGCGCTGTCTTCCACCGTTCTGCCGGTGGTGCGGCGCGCCAAAGTCCCGGTCATAATCTTAAACCTTTCGCCCGGCGAAGCCATCGACTACGCCGCGTTCAACCGCATGGGCGATCGCGGACGCATGACCGGGGAGTGGCTGGCGTGGTGCCAGGCGTGCCCGGTGCCGGAGATTGCGAACGTCTTTCAACGCGCGCGCATCGCATATTTCGAAGTCACCGGAATGCTGGACGGCGACCCGGTGGCGTGGCGCGACATCGACGAGTGGGTGGACGCCGCCAGGGTGGCTTGGGTGATGGAGCACAACCGCCTCGGCCTGATGGGCCATTACTACGGGGGAATGCTGGACATCTACTCCGACCTCACGCGCCAGTGCGCAGGGTTCGGCGGCCACATCGAGATGGTGGAAGTGGACGAGCTGGCCGCGCTCATTACCGAGGTCGAGCCCGAAGAATGCGCCGCCCGCGTGGCCTTGTTTCGGGATGTGTTCGATGTGGAGCCGGATTGCTCCGAGCGCGAGCGCGAGCTGGCGCGCTCGGCGCGCACTTCGGTGGCACTCGACCGGCTGGTGGCGCGTCACGCCCTGGGGTCGCTGGCGTATTACTATTCGGGCACCGGCAACGCGGCGAACGAAGACGCCATCGGCAGCATCATTGTGGGCACCAGCCTGCTGACGGCGCGCGGCGTTCCGGTTGCCGGAGAGTACGAGGTCAAGAACGCGCAGGCCATGAAGATCATGGACGCGTTCGGCGCGGGCGGTTCGTTTTCCGAATACTACGCCTGCGATTTTCGCGACGACGTGGTGCTGCTCGGCCACGACGGCCCCGGCCACATCGCCATCGCCGAGGGCAAGGTGAAGGTGAAGCCGCTGGGCGTTTATCACGGCAAGGTGGGCAGCGGCTTGTCGGTCGAGATGTCGGTGAGACACGGAGCGGTCACTCTGTTGTCGGTAGTGGAGACCCCGGCCGGCGAGTTGAAGCTGCTGGCGGCCGAAGGCGAATCCGTGCCCGGTCCGATTCTCGAAATCGGCAACACCAACAGCCGCTACCGTTTCCCCATGGGCGCAAGGCGCTTTATCAGCGAGTGGAACGCGTACGGCCCCGCCCATCATTGCGCCATCGGGGTGGGACATATCGCGTCCAAGATCGAAAAGCTGGGGAAGCTGCTGGTATTTCAGACGGCGAGAGTTGGCTGAAACCCGCGGCGCGAGTATCATCGACTGGACGGGAGCACCTCACCCACGTAAACTTGGGACATGGCGGCGTGGCAAGAGTTCCTGAGCAGTAGCCCACAGGTCCGTGACGGTGATCCTCGATAGCCTCGCCGAGGGAGCCACCAAGGACGAGGTCCAGGCAAGCTATCCCTCCCTTCGCGCCGACCATATCGATGAGGCCCTGGCCTACGCCGCGGAACTGGCGCACGAAGAACGCCTCGTGCTTATCCGGGCACGGTGAAGTTCAAACTTGACGGAAACCTTCCTGTTGAACTGGTGACGGATCATGCCGACCTCGTCCAAATGGGCGTTTTGGGGGTTTCTCGCCAAATGGCGAGACTGCTGCAGCAGGCGATTTTCGGGCTCTGGTTCGAGTCAATTGGGCCGCGTGCGGGCGGGTCCAAGTCCGCCGCCCTAGCGCCTGTGGAGGTTGCCGTTGAAATAAGTGAATAGCTGCAGCGCGAGATCCGTGAGCACATTCTCGACGACCGCCACATGCCCCCGCACTTGACGCTCTACTATTTTGGCAGTGGTAATCGGCAATACCCCGCGATGTGTCCCCTTGATTGCGCCACTTGAGCAGCCGTGGTGAAATCTCGCCCCACCCGAGTTTCATCCTGTTGACGTGTTTGATGACACAGGCGGACATATCTTTAACGCCGCCCTCGAGCTGCGCGTACGCGAGTACTGTTAGAGCCGATAAGACAAGGTTATCAGCGTCAATGCTCCTCGCCTTAATCGCGGCGAGGGTGCCGATACGCGCGTCGTAGCATGCGTTAACGGCGCTTTCGAACGGGGACATTGTTGGTCGAGCTCGGTAGCTTCTGATCGAAAACCCTTCGGACCTCTGCAATTCTCCTATGAAGTCGCGGAACCGCGTTTGCGCCGGGCCCAACATTCTCCCTGAAGTCCTCGTTCTCGTGTCCGACGGCTCGGTTCAGGATGCGCTTCGCGACGTCTGGGCTGCTCTTTTCGAGCCGGTCGACCAACGGCAAGAGGCCCATGGTCACCGCATCGTAGTAGGCCGGGGCGAGGCCGCCCAACGCCCGATTATTCTTGTGCTTTACAAAAGCCTCGTCTCCGAACTTTTCAGCGAGGACCGTAAAGAGCCTGCCGAAGGCCTTTTCCTCCGCTGTGTAGTCGAAGCTAATCTTTTCCGTCACAACGGCTTCGCTGAAGTCATCAAGCCAGTCGGAAATGCTGCCCTTATACGAGCCTAATGAGACTTTCAGCGCGAAGAAGCGAAGTGCCAGCTCTTGTCGTCCCAAGCGCTGCTTCGCTTGATCCGAGAGGGTATCTGTTACCTCTTGAAACCCCGAGTGTCCCGTACACCTGTCCAGAAAGGCGAGGAACGTCTCGCCGGGCTCACCAACGATTCGCAGAGATGCGTTCCTGATTTCGTGGGCCTCGGCGGGAGACCCTCCTGAGTTGAGGCGCTTAAACATCTCGTAACGGAGGTTCGGGTCGTTCGTACGCCTGATGACAATCACGCGGAGGGTTTTTCGCTTAAGCTCCAACTGAAGCACCCCGCCCAGACTCGCAAAGTCGAGTCCGTGGAGGGACAGAAGGATGTCGCAGCCACTCAGGTTGGTTGCCGTTTCCTCGTTTTCATCCGGAGGCCCCGGTCTCTTACCTGTGATAAAGGTGATTAGCGAACTCACCCGCTGCAGGCCGTCGATAAGTTCCAACACGCCGTCCTGCCTTTGAAAGAGGACCATCTGCGGTACCGGCAGCCCGAGGAACATTGATTCAATAAGACGGCTTTGCCGCTCCCGGCTCCAGCGAAACATGCGCTGAAATGCCGGTTGAATATTAATCTCCTTGTTCTCGTGCAGCCGAATCGGTTCCCCGGCGGAAAAATCGATCACTTCGAAACGTATCTGGGAGGATCGCTCATCCAGTTCCTTCAATAGGCTGACCATGGGCCAATTGTAGCCGACATCCAGAACTGCGGCGGAACGCTAGGGTCCGGCAAGATGTAATGGGATGCATTCAGTCTCCAGTTTCATCTTCCGCTACGAGAAAGTGCGGCGGACGCGAGATGTGGCGGGACGCAAGCACCCCACACCGCCGCCACCGAGCGGTGACTAGATCCATCCGGACGGTTAGTCGCCCCGGAACTGCCCGTGGCCGGTTGCCCCCGAGAGTCGCGTTGCCTTCAGCGGCTATTGTCCCGTGTGCCAGCCTGCTGCAGCTCATCGCGCCGGCCGGCAATCTCGGCGTACATGGCGTCCGGCGCGAGGTCGATCTCACCGGGCCATGCGACCGCTCCATAGTCGATGAAGACCCGCTCAAAGAACTGCTCATCTCGCAGCGGCGCTAGAGCGCCAGTCAGTTTTTCCGGCCGCAGGCGCACGCGCCCCGCCACGCCGTCTTCGAATCGAACAAAAAGGCAGTAGTGCGGCTCTGGTTTCACTTCAACTACATCCCAATACATGGAACAAATACTCCGATCATGCCAGTGGATCGATCTTCGCCGGCGCTGTGTTCTCGCGGCAGAACCGCCAGGCTTCGAACAATTCCTCTCTATGCAGCATCGCCCATTCCTGGACCAGGTTCAAGGCCCTGCGCGGTAGCTCGCCCTCGATCACCCTCAGTGTGCCGATGCCTACCGTCGCCTCGAACTCACCATATCGAGCGTGAAAGTGCGGCGGCGGGTGGTCATTGAAAAACATCCGGATTAAGATCCCGTAGAACGTACTGATCGTCGGCATCCGCGCCGCTGATTCTATCACCGAATCGCGATTGCTCACCGATGGGTCCGTTTCGGGAACCTCGAATGCTAAAAAACAATCAAAGTGACTGAATGGTCTCGGGCTCGCCCGAAGGCGTTCGGGCAGGGCCAGGCGGAAACGTCGGCACGAATGCCGACGCTGCAGGCAAAAGTGCCTGCGCCACGGCTCGGTCAGCCCTTCAAACATTTGTTGAAAAAGTCCAAGGTTCGTTGCCACGCCAGCTTGGCGGCGGCTTCATCGTAGCGCGGGGTTGTGTCGTTATGGAAGCCGTGATTGGCGCCCTCATAGACGTAGCCGGCGTAGGTGACGTGGTTGGCCTTCAACGCGGCTTCATACGCCGGCCAGCCGCCGGTGATGCGCGTGTCGAGCGAGGCGTAATGGGCCAGGATGGGGGCTTTGATTTTGGCGACGTCCTCGGCCGAAGGCTGCGCGCCGTAGAAGGGAACCGCGGCGGCCAAGTCGGCGCCCATCCGCACCGCCAGCGTGTTGGCGATGCCGCCGCCGAAGCAGAAGCCCACCACGCCGATTTTGCCGGTCGAATCCGCGCGCCCCTTCAGCCAGTAAGCCGCGGCCACGAAATCGGCGGTCATCTTGGCCTTGTCGACTTTTTGAAAGAGCTGCGCGCCCTGCTCGTCGTTGCCCGGGTAGCCGCCGGCGCTGGTCAACCCGTCCGGAGCGAAAGCGATGTAGCCCGCGGTTCCCAGGCGCCGCGCCACATCTTCTATATAAGGATTCAGCCCGCGGTTCTCGTGCACCACCAGGACGGCGGGCAGTTTACGGGCGGCATGCGCGGGCAGAACCAGGTAGCCGCGGATGGTTCCGTTGCCCTGGGGGGAAGGGACAGTGACATACTCGGTCTTGATTCGCGGGTCGTCCTTGGGAACCTGCTGCGCCCAGGCATAATTCGGGCGCAGGCTCTCCCACAGGGCCGTGGCCGTCACGCCGCCCACGGCAAACTTCTTCGCCGAATCCAGAAAGCCGCGGCGGTCGAGCTCGCCATGGACGTAGCGGTCGAACAGATCCAGCAGCTCTTGGGGGTAATCGGACGCTTTCTTACGTTCCATGACGCGGTGGTTCCCTCCCAGGCTTGCCAGAATATCATACTCCCGGCGCGGTTTACCCCGGAATCACGCTAAGCTGGAGAACGTGTCACCGCACGGAACCGGAATCCACGGAAAGCGGAGCGGCGAGTCTCCGGACAAGGCCGGCCTTTCGGCGTCCAAACGCCTGCGTAGTGTCTGGCCGCTGTTGATGGCGCTGGTGCGCCCGCGGCGCGGCAAGCTGGCGCTCGGCTTTGTGCTGATGCTGGTGAATCGCGCGTCGGGGCTGGTGCTGCCGGCTTCCACCAAGTACCTGGTGGACAATGTGATGGTCGCCAAGCAGACCCGCTTGCTCGAGCCGCTGGTGCTGGCCGTATTTTGCGCCACCCTGATTCAGGGCGGCACCTCCTTCACCCTCACCCAATTGCTCTCCAAGGAAGCGCAGCGGCTGATAGCCGAATTGCGCCGCCGCGTGCAGGAACATATCGGCCGCCTCTCGGTGGCTTATTACGACTCCAACAAGAGTGGCCTGCTGGTTTCGCGCATCATGAACGACGTGGAGGGCGTGCGCAACCTGATCGGCACCGGCCTGGTCGAGTTTGTGGGCGGAATCCTCACCGCCCTGTTTTCGCTCGTGTTCCTGCTCCGCATCAGTGTCCTGTTGACCAGCGCGGCGCTGCTCTTTATCGGTATCTTCGCCATGGTGCTCAACCGGGCCTTTCGCCACATCCGGCCCATCTTCCGCGAGCGCGGCAAAATCACCGCCGAGGTTTCCGGCCGGCTGACTGAATCGCTGGCCGGCGTGCGCGTGGTGAAGGGCTATCATGCGGAGGCCGCGGAGGCCCAGGTTTTTTCCGGCGGCGTCCAGCGCCTGCTCGATAACGTGGTGAAGTCTCTCACCGCCATTTCGCTGATGAGTTTTTCGGCCACGTTTCTGATGGGGATCGTGGGCGCCACCGTGATGTACGTGGGTGCGCGCCAGATCCTGGCCCCACACCCCACGCTCACTCTGGGCGGCTTCGTGACCTTCACCGCCTTTATGGCGTTTCTGGTGGCCCCCATGTTCCAGGTTGTGGGTATCGGGACCCAGATCAGCGAGGCCCTGGCCGGATTGGACCGCACCCAGGAAGTGCTGCACGAACGGCCCGAGGATCGCGACCCCAAGCGCTCCTTCGCCATCGGGCCCATCCGCGGCCAGGTGGTTTTCGACCATGTCAACTTCGAGTATTCCCCCGGCAAACCGGTGCTCACGGACGTGAGCTTCACCTCCGAACCGGGCACCGTTACTGCCTTGGTGGGGCCGTCCGGTGCCGGAAAATCCACCGTCATCAGTCTTATTGCCGCCTTCCACGAGCCCATCCAAGGCAAGATCCTGGTGGACGGCGTGGACCTCTCTACCGTGCGCCTGGATTCCTACCGCACCCAACTGGGAGTGGTGCTGCAGGATACCTTCTTATTCGACGGCACCATTCGCGAGAACGTGGCCTTTGCCCGTCCCGCCGCCACCGAAGAACAGATTCTCGAGGCCTGCCGCATCGCCCGCGTCGACGAGTTCGCCGAGAAGTTCGATAAGAAATACGAGACCGTGGTGGGCGAACGCGGCGTCAAGCTTTCCGGCGGCCAGCGCCAGCGCGTCTCCATCGCCCGCGCCATTCTGGCCGACCCGCGCATCCTGATCCTGGACGAAGCCACCAGCAGCCTCGATTCGGAATCTGAAGCCGCCATCCAGGCTGGCCTGGCTTATTTGATGAAAGGGCGCACCACTTTTGTGATTGCCCACCGGCTCTCCACCATTCGCCACGCCGACGAGATCCTGGTGGTGGAAGACGGACGCATCGCCGAGCGCGGTACGCACGAATCCCTCTACGCGCTGGAGGGCCGCTACTACGATTTCTATACCCGCCAGCACGGCATCGACGCCAACCTGTTTCTGGCTCCCGGTGAATGCCCGCCCGAGCCCGAGCAGGAATCCACGCCGCGCCTTCCCGGCGCCCAAGCGCCAACCGCCGCCAGCCTCCTGCGCGGCAACGTGGTGTGAGCTGTTAACCGATTACTGTTCAATGACAACTGCTACTCCCACCGCACTGCCATGCGTACTCCGTCCTTACCGTCTTCGTAGTACTCGGGTACGATGCGTTCGCGCCGAAAGCCGAATCGCCGGTACAGCGCCTGGGCCCTCCGGTTTCCCACCCGCACCGTCAGCGCTACCCGCCGGACGCCGCGCAACCTGAGGCGCTGGAACGTGTTCTCAAGAAGTTGGGAGGCCACACCCTGTCCTCTTGCCAGCGGCTCGACGGCGATCGAAACCAGTTCGGCGGCATGCCGGAAGGTTCCCCCACGCACGCACGCAATCGAATACCCGCAAATGCGCTGCCCCTTCCCGGCTACCAGAAACAGATCGCCTTGCCGCCCGGCATATTCTGCAAACAGGTTGCGATCGTAGGCGAAGCGGCCGAAACAGGCGTTTTCCACCCGAAGAATATCTTCCATGTCCGCAGCGCGAAAGCGCCGTATCGAAGAGGGATGAACCATTCTGCTATCCTTCTATATTGAACCATTGGCAGGTGCGGAGGCCCCGTTGGCCCGCCAAAAACGTCGGAAAAACCAACAGCGACTTGACAATCATTTCGGACTTTTGCATACTGGAATTGAGATGCAACTCAGTGGCAATAGCGCGCTCCTGGAAAGCGCCTCTCCAACGTTGGTAGACCTCCGCCGCGGCGATGCGGCCATCCTCGAACGCATCGACCTTCCGGGCGACGACGCCCGCCGGCTGATGGAGTTGGGTTTCCTTCCCGGAACACGCGTTACCGCCGGCTTGAGTGCGCCCGGGGGCGATCCGCGCGTCTTCCAGGTGGATGGCTCGGAGATCGCTCTGCGGCGCGAAACGGCCCGTCGGCTCAAGGTCCGCAAAGAGGGTGGTAAGCCGAGGAAGTCATGAGCCAGTGCGGCGATTGCCACGGCTGCCCACCGGTTGCGCTCGCGGATTTCACCGCCGCGCCCGGGCTGGCCACGACGATCGCCGTGATCGGGCCTCCCAATTCCGGTAAGACCACGCTTTTCAACCGTCTCACCGGCCTGCGCCAGAAAGTCGCCAATTTCCCCGGCGTCACCGTGGAGCAGCACACTGGTGTGGCGGAACTCCCCGACGGCCGCCAACTGCGGCTTATCGACCTGCCCGGCGTCTATAGCCTGACTCCGCGCTCTGAAGACGAAGAGGTGGCGCGCGCGGTACTGACCGGCGAGCGCGCCGGCGTCGCCAAGCCCGAGGCCGTGCTGCTGGTCCTCGATTCCACCAACCTGAACCGCCACCTTATGCTGGCCGCGCCCATTCTGGCGCTGGGCCTGCCCACCATGCTGGTGCTCAACATGGCCGACGACCTGCGCCACCGGCACGGCAAAGTCGATACCGAAAAACTCGCCGCTGAAATTGGTGCCCCGGTGGCCCTGGTCAGCGCCCGCAGCGGCGAAGGCATGGAGCCCGTCTGGGATTTCCTGGCCGGGGCCATGCCCAAGCCCGAGCCCCGGCCGCTTCCCATTTTGCAGGACGTGCCGCAGTGCCGCCAGTGGGCCGGCCAAGTCGGCGCCCAGGCCCATTACCGCGCACCCGTTCCGCCCGCCTGGACCCGCCGCCTCGACGCCGTCTTCCTCCACCCCGTAGCCGGGCCGGTTATTTTTCTGTTGGTGGTGGTGGGCGTCATCCGCACCATCTTCGAAGCCGCCGCCCCGCTCAACGCGGGCATCGACTGGCTCTTTCAGGTCAGCGGCAACTGGATTGCAACTACGTTTCCGCCCTCGCTGGTCCGCGACCTGGTCGCCGACGGCATCTGGAGGGGCGTAGGCTCGGTCATCGTCTTCTTACCCCAGGTCCTGCTCCTGTTCCTGTTCATCGGCATACTGGAAGATTCCGGATACCTCGCCCGTGCCGCACTGATCGCCGACCGTACCATGGCCCGCGTCGGCCTGCAGGGCAAATCATTCATCCCTCTTCTCTCGGCTTACGGCTGCGCCGTGCCGGCCATCCTGGCCACCCGCACCATTGAAAACAAGCGCGACCGCATTGCCACCATCCTGATCGCGCCCTTTATGACCTGTTCGGCGCGCCTGCCGGTCTATGCCCTATTGATTGCCGCCTTCATTCCCAGCCATCCGCTGCTCTGGCGCCTGTTCACCACCCAGGATGCCGCCCTGCTGGGGCTCTACGTGCTCGGCTTTCTGGCCGCGGTTCTGACCGCCTGGGCCCTGAAATCCTCGGTGCTCAAGAGCGGGCGCACTCCCTTCCTGCTGGAGATGCCTGCCTACCGCCTGCCCACGCTCAGTTCCCTGGGCCTCCGCCTGGTCGATCGCGGCAAAGTATTCCTGCGCCGCGCCGGCACCGTGATTCTGTTCGTGATGGTGGTGCTGTGGGTGGCCGAACACCTGCCGCTCGACCACGGCCACGCACCCGCCATGGAGCACAGTGTAGCCGGAATGGCGGGCCATGCGCTGGAGCCCGCCATCAAACCGCTCGGCTTCAACTGGAAGATCGGCATCGGCCTGATCACCTCGCTGGCGGCTCGCGAAACCATTATCGCCACCCTCGGTGAAATCTACGGCATGGACGAAAAAACCCAGCGCGCCAGCCTCGAAACCGCCCTGCGCCACGACCTGTCGCCCGGCGGCGCCTTCGCCCTACTGGTCTTTTTCGCCTTCGCCATGCAGTGCTTCTCCACCGTTGCCGTCGTCCGCCGCGAAACCGGCGGCTGGAAATGGCCAGCCCTCCAGTTTGCCTACATGGGCGCCCTTGCCTATGCCGGCGCCTGTGTCGCCTACCGCTTGTTCTGAGCCCGGCGGAGCGGGTACTTTTGCCCTATTCAGCCCCTTGCGTTCATTTCTGCATTCGAAGTTTCCTTTGCTGTGCGGTGATAGAATCAGCGACGCGAATGCCGACGATTGGGGCATATGACCCTCATTTCAAGCGCATATTCACCAAAGACCCGCTATTTCTCGCCCGAATTAATTAGAATGAAAGCCGCTAAAATATCATGAGGCTTAGGAGTTTCCTTTTTGGCATCGTACGTGCTAATCCTGTCATGTTTTTCTTGGCGCTCCGGCTCCCCGCAGCCCGCGGCAGATGACGTTCTGTGGTTTCTTACATGGCGGCTGGATTCATAAAGAGGTTCGCGACACGGCACTATGCCATTGCCGCTTTGGCCGTGGCTGCCGCGGTAGGCCTACGGCTGTCTCTCGACCCTCTGCTCGGCGCTCAGGCCCCGTATATAACCTTTAT
>JBEKZL010000273.1:0-9818 GCA_049509915.1 Bryobacteraceae bacterium
CTTCCTGCACCTCGATCGCCGACTGAAAGAACTTTCCCATGGTGCCGAAGCCGGCGTTGTTCACCAGGATTTCCAGGTCTTCGGCGGCATAGATGCGTTGTTCGACCGCCGCCAGTCCCTCCGCCGTGGTAAGGTCGGCGGATAGAGTCTCCACCCGCACGCGGTGCTGCCAGTCCAGTTCTTTCGCCAGCGCTTCCAGCCGGTCGCCTCGCCGCGCCACCAGCAAAAGGCTATACCCCCTCGCCGCCAGTTGTTTGGCGAAAGCCGCGCCCAGCCCACTCGACGCGCCCGTGATCAGAGCCAGTCCCGGCATGGCGTCAGTTCAGCTCCCGGATTTTCAGGTTCTTGAACCAGGCTTCGTCGTTATGGTTCTGCAGCGAAATCTGGCATTGCTTGCGCGGTTGGTCCACCAGCAGGTTGTAGATGGGACTGCCCGCGCCCCAGCGCTTCGCCATGGCCGCGGCCACTTCGGGAGCGTCCAGGCTGGCGTCGACCACTTTCCCACCGTTCAGCCAGTGCTCGACGTGTTTGCCCTTCACGATCAGCCGTGAATGATTGAACTCGCCCACCGGAAGCGTCGCGTCCTTGAGCGGCGCGAAGATGTCGTACAGCGCCGCGGTCGCATGCAGAGGGCCGCGCTGGACGGCGTCGGGATTGGTGGCGTTATCGGTGATCTGATACTCGAAACCGACCACGTACTCCTGCCCCTTGGCCGGCCGGTCCGTGCGCCGGTGGAGCGCCGAGTCGTTGGCCAGATCCTCGAATTTGGGCTTGTGCTCGCTCCGCAGAAAGATGCGGTCCTGGATGCGATACTTCACCCCGCTGTTGCCTCGGGGCGAAATCTTCCAGTCGAAGTCAAATTCGAAGTCCCCCCACGTCCGCGCCGTGAACAGGTCTTCGTCGATCTTGGGATGCGCCGTGGCGTGCAGGCACCCGTCGGCAATGTTGAAGGAGTCGCCCGGCGGAGATTTCCTGGCCGGGTCTTCCCAACCGGCGAAGCTGTGCCCGTCAAACAGCAGAATCCAACCCGCCGCCCGCTCCTGAGCCGTGAGCTCATTGTCCGCGCCCCATAAACGCGGCGCGGCGGCCAGGACGCAGATGATGGCGCCTGTTGTCAACAGTTTCGACATGCGCTTATTGTAGGACGGCGCGCGGCGGGAGTTGAAGTTCCCCATCCTTCCAGCATTGCGGGCAGCCGCTCTCCCCAGTTCATTCGCGCCGCGTGGCCGGCTCATTCGTTGCGCAGCGCCACGGCCGGGTCGATGCGCGAGGCTCTCCACGCGGGCAGGTAACCGGCGGCCAGCGCGGCAGCGAGCATAATGCCGATAGCGGCGGCGACCGCCATCGGGTCGTTCGGTTTCATGCCGAACAGGAACGATTCGACGAGGCGGGCGGTAAGCCGCGCGGCGCCGTAGCCCAACAGCAGCCCCACGGCTGAAATTGCCAGCACCTCGCGCAGCACCATCCACACGATACCCGGCCGCTGGGCGCCCATCGCCATGCGGATGCCGATCTCGCCCGTCCGCCGCGCCACCGTATATGCCATGGCGCCATACAGTCCCACCCAGGCGATGGCGAGCGCCAGCGCGGCGAAGCAACTGCCGAGATCGGCGAAGGTCCGCTCCTGCCAGATGGTCTGGTCGATGCGCTGCGCTTCTGTGGTGATTTCGCCGACCGAGACGCTCGAGTTGGCGTCGTGTACGATGCGCCGGACGGCCATGGCAGCGCCGAGCGGCGGGCCCGCCGTGCGCAGTTCGAAGAAGAGTTGGCCGAGCCCGGCCGGATCCTGGGTATAGGGAAGGTAGACGACAGGCGGGATCTCTTCCTGCAGCGAATTGTAGTGAGCCGCCTTGGCTAGTCCGACGATCCGGAACAAGGGGTTACCCGGCTTGTCGAGCGAAAACTGCCGCCCGATGGGGTTCTCGCCGCCGAAGAAAGCCGATGCGAATCTCTGATTGACCACGGCCACGGCAGGCGACCCCAGATCGCCCGGTTCCAGGCTCCGTCCGAGCAGTACGGGAATTTGCATAGTTTCGAGAAAAGCGGGGTCCACGTTTAGAAGGTCGGTGCTCGGATCGCCGGGTTGGGCCGTCCGGCCGGGGATGACCACCGTGGCATCGTTGACGTAATGAGCTACCAATGGGAAGTTGGAGGCGCTGGCGGCGCGCACGCCGGGAATCTGGCGGAAGCGGTCCAGCAGGCCCGCGTAGAAGCGGCCGAGAGCGGCTTCGCGATAGCCGGCCTGGCGGCCGTTGATGCGCACCAGCAGCATATTCTCCCGGTTGAAGCCGACGTCGATCGAGTTCAGGTTCGAAAGCGTGCGCACGAACAGGCCGGCGCCGATCACCAGCAGCAGGGAGACCGCGATCTGCAACACGATCAGTGCCCGGCCCAACCGCGGACGGAATCGCCGGCCGCGTCCGCCCGCACCTTGCAGCCGATTCTCCTTTAGCGCCGGAGTGAAATCGGTCTTGGTGGCTTGAATCGCCGGCGCGAGCCCGAACAGGATTCCGGCCGCCACGGCGAGCGCGAAGGTGAATCCCAGCACGGGCCAGTCGAGCGCGGCGCGAAGCGTGAACCGTTCCTGCCCATTGGCCAGCAGCCAGGTGATGAAGCGGATGCCGGCCAGGGCCACTCCCAAACCGAGCACGCCGCCGGCCACCGAAAGCAGCACACTTTCCGTCAGCATCTGCCGCACCACTCTGCCGCGGCTGGCGCCCAGGCTCAGGCGCACCGCGATCTCGCGCCGTCGCGCCGCGGCGCGCGCCAGCAGCAAGTTGGCCAGATTGGCGCATGCAATGGCGAGAATCAGCCCCACCATGGTCATCAGCACGTAGAGCGGCTTCGAGTACCGGCGCCGCAGCGAATCAAGGCCGGAACCGCCGTCCTCGAGCGACAACTCCGGCAACAACTCGGCATCCTTGGGTAGCGCGGCGGTGCCGGCGGCAAACGCACGAAACCGCGCCCGCATGGCGGCTTGGGCTTGCTCCATGCCGACACCGGGGCGTAGCCGCCCCATCATCTCGATCCAATAGAAATGTTGGTCGTGAAAGCGCGCGCTCTCTTCCACCGCGGGATTGGGAGCCAGCGCCGGCATCGCGTGAATCGGCATGAAGAAGTCGGGGTTCGATTGCGGATCGACGCCGAAGAAGCCCGGAGCTGCTACACCCGCGATGGTAAAGGGCAGGCCGTTGAGCAGCATCGATCTGCCCACCACGGCCGGGTTGCCGTTGAAGCGCCGCTGCCAATATGCATAGGCGAGCACGACAGTTGCCGGAGCGCCCGCGCGGTCGTCGGCATCGTCGAGCAGGCGCCCCGCGGCGGGCGGAACGCCGAGGCCGCTGAAGTAGTCGCCCGAGACGAATCCGCCGGGGATCGATTCGGCCTGGCCCCCCACGATCACATTGAGGTTCTGCGCGTAAGTATAGGCGAAGAGCGCGGAGAAGATCCGCTTTTCCGAGCGCAGCATTTCATAGGCGGCGAAAGGGAAGTTGGGGCTGAGGATACCGCCTTTGCTGTTGCCGTAGCCGTGCGCGGTTCCGTTGATACCCCTCACCACCGGCGGGCGGCGCGTCGAGTGCCATTCCGCGACCGCCAGTTGCTCCGGATGGGCCACCGGGAGCGCCCGCAGCAGAATCGCGTCCATGAAGCTGTAGATGGCCGTGTTGGCGCCGATGCCGAGCGCCAGCGACAGCACGGCCGTGGCGGTGAAGAGCGGGTTCGCCGCCATGGCGCGCAGCCCGTAGCGCACGTCCTGTGCGATTTGTTCCAGAAATGTGAAGGTCCACATCGAGCGGCTTTCCTCCTTGAGCGACGTAACATTGCCGAACCGCCGGCGCGCCGCGGAGCCCGGTCTCCCATCTTCTTCGAGCAGCGCCAGGTGATGGTGCATTTCCTCCTCCAACTCGCGCTCATACTCGGCGCGATGGAAGAAAAGCCGGATGCGTTCGAGCAGTTCCCGCATGGCTTCACGCCGGCTCGATGACGCGCGCAATAGCAGCCATGACGCGCTCGAACTCGCCCACCTCGCGCGTCATCTGCTTGCGGCCCGCGGGCGTGAGCCGGTAGTAGCGCGCACGGCGGTTGTTCTCCGACTGTTTCCACTCGGCCGCCACCCAGCCCTTCAGGAGCATGCGCTGCAGCGCCGGATAGAGCGAGCCCTCCTCCACCTGCAGCACATCGTCGGAAGTCTGTTGGATATGCTGGGCGATACCGTAGCCGTGCATCGGCCCCAGCCGCGCAAGCGACTTCAGAACCATCATGTAGAGGGTGCCGGGCGGAATCTCTGGTCTGTTTCCCATAGGTTAACTATACAACAGTAAGACTAGGGAAGCCGCGAAAGGTTAGCCGCGCGGGGGCGATTTTCGACTGTGTGGGGCCTGCCCTCGGCCTCCCGCCGCAGGCAAGATGACCTCAGTGCTCGCCACCGTGGGCTGGTATTTTGGCGGTTCCCCTGCTACCGGATCTTCGCGCAGCCACGTGCTTTGAATACAGTACTGTCCAGTACCGTACTTAGGTATCAGAACGTTCTAATTCAAATATAATCAGACCTTAATATATTTGATCCGTTGCTGGATTGCCTCTGCAGCCCTTGGTGCCTGGTTATGACGTGCCTTTCGGGCCAGCGGCGACGTCAAGCGGACTTCAAAAAGCGGAAGCAGCTCACAAGATGATACCGAGGACTCAAGACTCTGGCTGGTTTCTCTCGACCCTGGTGTCTATTGGCGGTGCGGCGCCGGAATACCCTGCAGCCACCATTACCAGGAAGGTCGGGAACAGGTGAGCCTGTCGCCGACCGGCAGTTCGGACCATCCAATTTCGGAGACCCGAGCTGCGACCACTCGGGAGATTCCGTGTTTAGACGGCTGGCGCGCCGTCTCGATCACGCTGGTGGTTCTATCTCATAGCCTATGGCACGCTTCTCGCGCAGCCGAGAAGATGGGCGCGCTGGGCGTGAACTTGTTCTTCGCGATCAGCGGCTACCTGATCTGCACATTGTTGCTGCGCGAACGCGAGCTCACGGGAAAAATTTCCCTCCAGCGGTTTTACATACGGCGGTTCTTCCGGATTGTGCCGCCGGCGGTTTCGTACCTGCTCGTGGTCGCCTTGTGTGGGGGTCTTGGGTGGATTCAACTCGGGCCACACGAAGTGTCGACCGCTTTCCTGACGGCGAATTACTTTCCGGATCGCTCATGGTTCACCGCCCACTGTTGGTCCTTAAGTGTCGAGGAGCATTTTTACTTGGCCTGGCCCGGGTTACTGGTCTTGCTGGGGCCATACGGGGCGAGCGCTGTGGGTCTGCTCCTGTCCGCGGCCAGCGTGGTCTACAGGCCGTGGGCGGCTGCAAACGTAGTAGGAGGGTTTCGTTATCAACGCACCGACATGAGGATCGATACGTTTGTTCTCCCTTGTCTACTCGCTATTTTGCTTCGAAACCGACGTTGGCAAGATCGTGTCGCTAAGTACCTTCCTCCGCTCGCCATAGTTCCTCTAGTCGCTGTTGTGGTCGCTGGGTCATATCTGGCCGAAGGCTATCCGGAGTATCAGACCTTCAACAAGCTGTTGCTAGCCACAGTCCTGCCCCTGATCGTGGTGACGCCGATTCTTCATGGAAAATCCCTCCTGGCTCGTATTCTGAGTTTGGAGATTTTGAAAGGGCTTGGGCGAGTCTCATACGGCGTTTATTTGTGGCAGCAGATTTTTCTGTTTGACACCAGCAGCTCCTCCGGCCGCATGCTGCTGATGCCGCTTGCCCTGGTAGGAATTCTACTGGTCGCCTGGATGAGCAATCAATTCCTGGAAGAGCCATTGCGCGCGATGGGACGTCGACTAGCGAGCCGGCCGGACACCGCGTCGCCGGCTGCAGGCGGAAATGACCGATCCACCCGGCCGTTGGGAGCATTTTGGGCCCGGAGGACAGACTGACGCGACACCGCGGCAGCGCCGTCTCCAGGAAACTGCCTGCTGCAGCGGCCTTCCCTTGCGCCATTAATCTTCACTGCGGGCTCTCCAGAGCGCCGGTTTCCACGAAATGATGCCGCGCGGCCCGCTTCGCGCTCATGACGGGCCCGACTACGCAGGAGGCGAGGGGACAGGGAAACTGGGGGACGGGATGGTGCCGTGCCGATGGCGCCTCCTGAAATCCGAAGCTCAGTCTTCCTTTGCCGCTCACCCTACCGCCGCGACAGCTTCCTCATAACCAGGGTCACCGCATCCTCGCTATTGGCCGGCGCGCAGGGCGGCCGGCGGGCTTGCCAAAGCTGTTCGGCCTCGGCCAGGTCCGCTTCCGCCGCGTCGGCGTAGGCGGCCGGCCGTTGACGGGCCAGCCGGTCGCGCACGGCATCGGTGTCCACACCGCTGCCGCCACACTGGTGCAGTTCCGCCAGAATGGCCGTCGGCAATTGGCGCCCACGGGTGTACCGGGCCACGGCGGCCAGCCGTGGCAGGGTGGGGGACGACACACGGAACTCGGGGACAGACGAGACGTTAATGGAACTCGCGAACGGTCCGATGTTCCCGGTCTCCCCTGTCGTCAGTCGGCCTGAGGTCGCGCTCCGCCTACAGCAGCACCAGCCCCTTGCGCAGCCCGATCGTGACCGCTTCGGTGCGCGACGCGGCGCCGAGTTTGGCCAGGATCGAAGCCACGTGAAACTTCACCGTGTGATCGGAAATGGCAAGCTTCCAGGCGATCTCCTTGTTGGCGTCGCCCTCGGCGATCATACCGAGCACTTCCCGTTCGCGGGCGGTGAGCGCGCTCTCGTCGGCATGGTTCCGGGATGGAGCCGGCGCCACCACGGACACCGCCAGCAAGGGCTCGAGCTCGCGCGGATCCATCACCGCCAGCCCCGCGGCCGCGGCTTCAATCGACGCGACGATTTCCTGCGGCGAGGCATCCGCCCCAAGCACTGCCCGCACCCCGGCGTCGAAGGCATCGCGCGTGAGCTGGGGTGGCGCTTCGCCGCTCCCGAGCAGCACCACGGGCGCCTCGAGGCCGCCGACAGGCAGAGCGTCGAATCCAGGCGCGGCCACCAGCAGCACATCGGCGCGCAGCGCTTCGGCGCCGGCCAGATCGGCGAGGGCACCGGCCACAACCAGTTCCGGGTGGCTGCCCACCAACGCCTCCAGCCCGGCCCGGAGAGCCGGCGACGGCGCGGCGATCACGACCCGCGTCAAGCCGCCTCCGCGCGCACCGCCAATCGCACATGAGTCTCGCGAATGGGCAGCCGGCCGCTGCTGCCGCTGCCGCGCAGGAAACGGAGCTCCATCACCTCTCCGCCCGAATCGAGCGCCGCGCTCAGCTCCTGGTACGTCATCAGCAATACGTCGCCCTCCTTCAAACCGGCCACCGCCGCGGCTCCCCGGCTGTCGACTTCCAGAATCTCCAGGCCAAGCGGGACCGTGTTCAGCGTCACCCCCAACAGTGGGCGTGTGCCGCGGCGCAGGAAATCAGCGACATCGTTCGCCGGCACCGCCAGGCCGAGACCGTTGTAGATAGCCGTATTCACGCCGATGACGAGCCCTTCGGCATTGGCCAGCGGGCCGCCCGAATTGCCCGGCGCCAGGCGCACATCGGCGCGAATCCAAGGGTGCGGGCCCATGCCCGCCAGCGGACCGAGCGAGTGAACCACGCCGGTCGATAGCGCCCCGGCGAAACCGAGCGGGCTACCCACCGCCATCACAAGTTCTCCCGGACGCAGAGCGGAAGAGTCCGCCGCGGCTGCGGCTTCGAGCGGCTCGGCCGCGATCGAGATCGCCGCCAGGTCGCGCAGCCGGTCGCGCCTGGTCACCCGCCCCGCGACCCGCCGCCCGTCCCACAGCACCACTTCCGCCCCATCGCCCCGCGCCACGTGGGAATTGGTGACGATCACCCCGGCCGCGTCCCAGACAATCCCCGAGCCCTGGCCCCGGCCCCGGCCCCTTTGCCAAGGAAAAACCTCCACAGTCGAGCGCCGCAAGCGCTCCGCCATCGCACCGAACATGGTCAGCTCCTCCGGGGTTTCTCTCCGACCGCGACGGCGATCTGCCGTGGTTCGCCGCCACGCACCAGCCCAACCGCAACGCTCTGTCCCACTCCGTAGCCGTCCAGCACGGCCTGGATGTCCTCGGTATCGGCCACCGGTTTGGCGCCAACGGAAACCAGCACATCCCCCACCAGCACGCCCGCCGTGGCTGCCGGTCCCTTCGGTTCCAGCGACAGTACAATCAGACCTTTCTGATGATCGGGCAACTCCACCGGTTGCAGGCCCACTCCCAGAAAGCCGCGCGCCACCCGCCCGCGCGAGAGAATCTCATCCACCACGCGGTTGACGGTCGATGCCGGAATCGCCACGCCCGCAATGCGCGAAAGCGCTGGCGTCGCGATCCCCAACGCCTCACCCTGGACGTTGAGCACCAGCGCGCCGGAAGAGCCGGGATAGAGCGTCAGGTCCAGCCGAATGTAGCTGTCGAGCCGGCCGCCGCGCCACGTCCGCCACCCTCCGCTCACCGCGCTGACGATTCCCAGCGTGGCGTTGACCCCCGAATCCTCGGCGCGTCCGATCGCCAGCGCCAGGTTGCCGGGCGTCACCGCGGACTGCGCCACCGTCACCGCCGGCGCCTGCGAATCCACCTTCAATACCGCTACGTCGGTGCCGGCGTCGGCGCCGGCCAGCGCAGCCGGAACCGTGGAGCCGTCCGGCAGAGTCACCGTAATGTCCTCCTCGCGGCGAATGCTGTGTTCGGCCGTAACCACCACCCCCGGCCGCCAAAATACCCCGCTCGAAGAAAATCGCGGCCGGGCGTGCACCGCCGTTACCGATTGGCCCGCCTTCGCCACCACCCCCGCAAGTTCGCTCGAAAGAGCCGTCAATTCGTTTGCCATTAGAACCTCGTACCTTCAGTATGGGAAGGACGGCGTTGGGCGCGCATCGGAAGTTCGGCTAGGCCGCTCCCTGCCCGAACGGCTAGCCTGCGGTCGCCCCTGCCCGGGGAACCCGGGGATGGAACCCGGGGGGAACCCGGGCCCGGGGGCGCTGTAGATTTTATTCCAGGGCTGCGACGAAACCCTCGTCGCCGAGCGGGCGGCCGGTGTGCGTGTTTCGTCGAATGGCTTCGTCGTCCAAAGCGGGTGCGGCAGATCCCAGACACTCGCGCCACGTGGCCGGGGTCCACGACTCTCGCCATAACCGCATGTCAAGTGAAGCCGCCCGATCCGCAGTGCGCGGCGGCGCTGCACCACGGGTAGGCTTCGGGATCCGTGGCCAAACCGGCGCGCACGGGGTTGAGCTCGGCGTAGCGCAGGGCCGTCCAGACGTGCCGCCGGTCGAGCGGGCAGGAGTAATAGCGCCCTTGCCATACGTGGCCGGAGGAGGCATGGAGGGCATTCCAGTAGGCTGCGTAGCGGCCGTGCGTATGCTTGAGGGCGAGTGGCAGAGAATCGGGCCGCATGGGAATGACGATGAGGTGGACATGGTTGGACATGAGGCAGTATCCGACCAAGGAAGGGCCATGGACGCGGCAGTGCTGGCGAAGGAGTTCCAATTAGACGAGGCGGTCGGAATCGGATTCGAAAACGACGCGACGCCCGTAGCCTCTTTGAGTAACGTGTTTAGGAGCATCGAGGGCAATCACCCTAGCGAGACGTGCCATGATGAATGGAAAGTGCGGAAATGGGGGAGTCGTCTCAAGGAAACGTCCCGTCTGTCCCCGGTCTCACGTTGTACCGGATAATGAAAATGAGACACGGCTGAAGGGGACACTTTTCATCGAACGGGAGGGCGAGTGTCTCAGAAGCCGCGGAAGTACAGTCTGGAGTTCCGTGCTCGGGCGCTGGAGATGTT
>JBEKZL010000274.1:0-9807 GCA_049509915.1 Bryobacteraceae bacterium
CTTACCGGCCTCCGGAACCACTTTGTCCTGTTCGGTAATCTTGTAAATCGTGCCGTCGTCGGTCACCAGCACCGCCTTGGCGCCACGCTTGATACAGCTCTGCGCGCACCCTACGTTGCCCCGCATCTCCTTCTTAGCGGCACAACTGTCGTCAATAATGTACCCGGAATAGTCGGCAGCGAGCGCCGAAAACGCCATTCCCGAAACCAGACCCGCGGCAATCATTAGCTTCTTCATTTCACAGCCAGCCTTTCCCTTCCCGGATTGTACCCGTCCGCTGGTACACTACGCTAGCTGCCGCGCCGCCCCATTGTACTTAATAAAACAAGTACTTGCGCCATTGGGCGTCGCCCTTGCCCAACATGCGCATCAGGTGCCGGCTGGTGTGCAGACTGAACGGCCGCGGCAGCCGAAGCAGTTTCATACCCGCTTCTTCCGGAGTCCGATTGCCTTTCCGGTTATTGCAGGGATTGCAACACGCCACCAGATTCTCCCAGGCCGACTCGCCCGCCCGTGACCGCGGAATCACGTGATCCAGCGTCAATTCCCCGCTGGGCATCGTCCGATGACAATATTGGCACGTGTACCGGTCGCGCATCAGAATATTCTTTCGCGACAAGGCCCGCGTCTGGTGTGGGATTCGGCGATACTCTAGCAACCGGATCACCGAAGGCAGCCGGATCGCCGCCCGCGAGGAGTGAATCGATTGCACCGATTCTTCTTCCGCCGACGCCACTCCCTTCAGCACCAGCACCAGCGCGCGCCGCACCGCGCAGATATTGATCGGTTCATAGCTGGCATTGAGCACCAGTACGGGTTGCTGTAGTCGATCACTGGCCATATCCGGCAGGTCCCTCCCCTGTCGCCGCCCGCGAGTTCGGCGCCACTTGCCATGGCCGGTCCGCCCGCGCCACCGTTATCACCGACACACGCAACGCACCGGCCCGCTTCAGCGCCAGCGCGCACGCGGCCGCCGTCGATCCCGTGGTCAAAACGTCGTCCACCAGGAGGACGCTTTGCCCGGCCACATCCGCCGCCACCGAGAACGAGCCCATCTTGACGTTGTGCCGTCGCGCCGCCAACGTGAGCCCGGCCTGGGCCTTTGAGGCCCGCGGTCGCCGCAACGCCTTCGCTACCGGAATCCCGGTTCTTCGCGAGACCTCCCGCGCCAACAGTTCGCACTGGTTGAAGCCGCGCTGCCAACGCCGCCGCCAGTGCAGCGGCACCGGCACGATGGCATCGAACTGCCTTTCCCGCGGAAATGTCCGCAACAGGTAGTCCGCCAGAGGCCCTTCCAGGCTGCGCACCTTTCCGTATTTGAAAAGGTGAATCAGGCGGCGCAATACGCCCCCATAGACGCCATAACAGTACGCCGCGTCAAAACCGCGAAGGCCATTGCGGCATAATGCGCAACGGCCTTCTTCATCCAGTGGAAATCGATTTTGAAACGGCGTCCCGCAGGCGCGACAGAAGTACTCCGCCTCCATCGGCCCCGGCTCGCTCAAGCAGGACCGGCAAACCGGAATGCGCGATACCTCCTCAAGAGGCCGTTCGCAAACCCTGCACTCGGTGGGGAAAAAAAGCGAAAAAACAGCCTCAGACGCTTCCCGTGCTGCCAGGATGCCGACGTCCAAGATTGAGGCTCGTCCGCTACTCGAGAAGATCCACCCCCAAGTAAGATAATAGTATATCGCAATCCGTACCTGTCTCCGTCAACTCCTGCATCCGTCGCCAATCTCGCCTGCCCCCTCCCCTGTTCCGATGTTACAATCGACAAAGAGCCGCTTTCAGATCGGATTGACGGAGATGCCCGCCGCCAACGCCGGCATACCAACCTTATGAGCAGTCCCCTGGTTTTGAATCATTTGCGCGCCCTGGAGGCGGAGAGTATCCACATCCTCCGCGAGGTGGCGGCGGAGTTTCAGCGCCCCGTCATGCTCTATTCCATCGGCAAGGATTCTTCAGTAATGGTGCGCCTGGCACAAAAGGCCTTCTATCCGGGCAAGATTCCCTTCCCGCTGCTGCACATCGATACGACGTATAAGTTCCGAGAAATGATCGAATTCCGCGACCGCTTCTGCGCCGCTATCGGGGCTCGCCTCATCGTACATACCAACCGCGAGGCCGTCGCCCAGGGAGCCAGCCCGTTCCGACTCGGCACTGAAAAGTGCTGCGGCCTGCTCAAGACCCGCGCCCTGCTCGACGCCCTGGCCGATGGCGGTTACGATGCTGCCTTCGGTGGCGCCCGCCGCGATGAGGAAAAATCACGGGCCAAGGAGCGCGTCTACTCCTTCCGCGATTCCTTCGGCCAGTGGGACCCCAAGAATCAGCGCCCCGAGCTCTGGAACCTCTTCAACAGCCACATCGACAAGGGCGAGAGCATCCGTGTCTTCCCCCTTTCCAATTGGACCGAAATGGACGTCTGGCAGTACATTCACCTGGAAAATATCCCCATCGTGCCCCTTTACTTCGCCCGCCCGCGCAGAATGGTGGTGCGAGGCGATTCGCTCATCCCGGTCGAGCACGAAATTCCCTTGCTCCCCGGCGAAGAGCCCGAAATCGTCATGTGCCGCATGCGCTCCCTAGGTTGCACGCCCTGCACCGGCGCCATCCGGTCTCAGGCAGACACTTTGCCCAAGATCATCCAGGAGATGATGCTTTTCCGCCGTTCCGAGCGGGAAAACCGCGTCATCGACCATGATCGCGAAGGCTCCATGGAATTGAAGAAGCGAGAAGGGTATTTCTAATGGACACGCCCGCGCCCTTGTGGGATTGGCCCCCGGCCGCCGTCCCCCGCACGCCCGGCGCCACCGTTCCTTCCGACCGCGAAGCGGCCCTCGAGAGCTTCCTTCACCAGGAGCGGGACAAAGAGCTGCTGCGCTTCTCCACCGCCGGCAGCGTCGACGATGGCAAAAGCACTCTCATCGGCCGCCTTCTGTTCGATTCCAAAGGCGTCTACGAAGATCAACTCGCATCGATCTCCCGGGCGCGCTCCAGCCAGACTGCCGGCGGCGTCGATTTCGCCCTCCTCACCGACGGCCTCCGCGCCGAACGCGAGCAGGGCATTACCATCGATGTCGCCTACCGCTATTTCGAGACCCCCCGGCGAAAGTTCATCATCGCCGATACCCCCGGGCACGAGCAATACACCCGCAACATGGCCACCGGCGCTTCCACCGCCAATCTGGCCATCGTGCTGGTAGACGCCCGCAACGGCGTGCTGCCGCAGTCCCGCCGCCATGCCTTCATCGCGTCGCTGCTCGGCATCCCCCACATCGTAGCCGCGGTCAATAAAATGGATCTGGTCGATTGGCGCCAGGACGTCTTCGAGGCTATCCGCCAGGAGTTCACCCGCTTCGCCGCTCCGCTGGGCCTTCACGACCTGATCTTCATTCCCATCAGCGCCCTGCTCGGCGACAACGTCGTCTCCAAAAGCACCCGCATGCCATGGTTCCACGGCGAGAGCCTCCTCAGCCACCTGGAAACCGCCCCGATCGCCGCCGATCGCAATCTTGCCGAAATGCGCTTCCCGGTGCAGTGCGTTATCCGCCCCGACCAGGATTTCCGCGGTTACGCCGGCCAGGTGGCCTCGGGTATTCTCACCCCCGGCGAGACCGTCATGGTGCTGCCTTCCGGACGCACTTCGCGCATCAAATCCATCGCCACTTACGATGGCGACCTGCCCTGCGCCTTCGCCCCGCTCTCGGTCACTGTCTGCCTCGATGACGAGCTGGATATCAGCCGCGGAGACATGCTGGTCGATCCGGCCTGCCCGCCCCTCCTCACCCGTACCCTAGATGCCCGCCTGGTCTGGATGAGCCACACTCCGCTTGATCTCAGACGGGATTACCTCATCAAGCACACCACCCAGGAGGTTCGGGCCCGTGTGCGCGCCATCCGCTACCGCTTCAACGTAAATACGCTCGCCCAGGAGCCGGCCACCGAACTGCGGCTCAACGAAATCGGCGCCGCCGTCGTCGAAACCCGCAAGCCCCTGTTCGTCGACCCCTACCGCCGCAATCGCGTCACGGGCGCGTTCATCCTCATCGATCCTCTCTCAAACGAAACCGTCGCCGCCGGCATGATCTCGGAAACGCGCGCTCGCCACCCCGGACGCACCTCCACCGGTGACTCCTCGGCACCCGTCACTGCCGCCGAACGCGCCGAGCGTTACGGCCACACCGCCGCCATCCTCTGGATAGCCGCGGGCTGGGATGCCGCTTGCCGCTTGGAGCGCAGCCTGTTCGAGCGCGGCGCCATAACCCAGGTGCTCGATGCCGCCGCCGCAGGCGAGCACCTCGCTCCCATTGTCGCCGCCGCCCTCACGGCGGGTCAGATGGTCATCGTCGCCGCCGAAGGCCAGTTTTCACTGCCCCTCCAATCCGGCGCCTGCGACCTCGCCGGCCCGGGCCGCTTCCTCGAATTTCCTGCCGCCCAACCGGACGACGCGTACCTCGAAGAGTTGGAGCGCCGCGGCATTCTCGCCAGCGAATTCTAGATGAACGTTCTCTTATTATTCAATGATGGTCTCGTCCGTCTTGTACTTCCAACGAAACACCACCTCGGGAAGGGCATGACTCGTTAAAACCCAAATCAAGTCAAATGTATCGATATTTAGAGAACGATAATCTAGAAACTGTGCAAGTATAACCTAGCGTGTCTCCGCCGTTTGGCGGCGACGGGACGGACGGGCCGTTGGCCAGCGAGAAGTCGGTAGTCACCTGGAGGACGATACTGCCCGCTCCTGTGCTCGCGGTGGTACTAATCTTGTAAATAAGATTCGTCGTACCGGTGAAGTTTCCGAAGGTGCTGGCTGAGCTGAGGCTAGTGGTGCTTGTCTCGACCTCAAGAGAGGCCTCGGCTGCGATCGTGACCGACACGGTGGTGGTTCCCGTTCCGGCAAACTGCGCCTAGGTCTCATGTGGTTATCGCGACTACTGGTGATCGGTTATTGTTGCGCGAACCCTTAGGGTTCATGTCAACAAAGCAATTCGTTACCGCCTCGCCTTCCTGGCTGCTTTCTTGCTCATTTTTTGAGCCGGCGCGGGCTCTGCCAGTACGGCGGCTTCGGGCACTCGCAGGGCGACCATCGCGGTCAGAACCAGCACTGGCCATATCTGGACCAGGAGGCGGTCGAGCGAGGTCTGCAACTGCCACACCAGATCGTTTTGAGTAAGGACATAGACTCCGAAATAACCCATCAAAAGGGCTGCGCCGATCGCGCCCGAAAAGGCCGCATCGCGCCGGCGTTCTCGGTCGAACCGCAACGCGGCGGCTAGTACGACCAACGGCAAAATGGGGTGATACCAGCCCTGCGCCATGTCGAGGAATCCGCGGCCGAAGGCGGCGATCACGGTTCCGTAGCGTCCTATGTCGAAGATGCGGTGGCCGGCTCCGGGCAGGCTCGTCGAGAGCAGCGACCCGTTCCCTCTCGCGAGCCAGACCTTAAAGAACGTAAGGATTGCGGCGGCGGGAAGGGCGCCAGCGATCGCCGCCAGAGCCTCGCGGCGGCGGAACACGGCGGCCGCGGCGAGGAACACGACCAGGAACAGCAGGCCCTCATCCTTGGTCCAAGCTCCGAATCCGGCGAAGATGCCGGCCAGGACGGGGCGGCGCAACAGCGCAAATACGATGGCACCGGCGATGTAGCAGGCCAGCGGCACGTCCGCGTATTGGGCGGGAATTTCGTGCAAGAGGCTGGGGGTCGAGACCAGCACCAGCGCCGCTAGCAGGCCCAACGTTGGTCCGCGAAGCACAGCAACCGCGCCGGCGGCCAGGGCAATCAGGGCCAGGAAGAAAATGGCGCTGGTGGCTGCGGGCACCAGCGTAGCAAACGAGTGGCCGAAGGCCCAACAACGGCCGATAAAGGAGGAAAGAAGCAGCGGATATTCGGCATGCGTGGTGGCGCCGAGCACGGGAGACCACGCGCGCCGCGCCAGTCCGGCAGGGGCAGCGAGGAACCTGGCGCGCAAGTTCCAGATCGCCCAGGCATCCCAATTGCCCTGGGGATTCGCGTCCCAACCAGTCCACGCCGCGCTCGCCGCCAGTGCCAGCCCCAAGAAGAGACTGCCCCCGGCGACCCAAAACAGCAGCGGGCGCACGCTATCTACGCCGGACGGAACGACTGGGACCCGCCGGCGGTACACCTCGAATGCGGCCCACGCCAGCAGAGCGAGTTCGAGCACGATCGCGGCAACCGGCAAGCCGAGCAGCACGCCAACCAGAAAAAACAGGTACGATACCAGGCCAATGCCGCCAGCCGCGCCGGCGCCGAAGATCAACAGAAGCCGCGCCCATGCCGGTCGAATCGCCGGCAAGTCCGAAAAACGGCAGACCAGCAGGCAGCCGAGCAGGACCGCCTCCAGCGCCCAGACCAGTCCAGTCATCAGTGCTCCTTTCGGAAGAGCACCACGCCGTTGCCGAAGTTGCGTTCCAGGCGCAGCCCATAGCTTTGCCCGAGAGCGGCGAATTCGGCCGGACGGGTGAAGTTGCCGACCACCCGGTCGTGCGTGGCGCCTTTCTCGATGAGGCGCGGCGCCAGCACATATTGCGCGCCGAGGGTCATAGCCAGGCCTGTCGTGCTCGCTGGCGAGGCGTCCGTCAAGTAACCCAGTGTGGCGTCTTCGGGTACCCTGGATAACAATGGCTCGAACCTGACAAACTGCTGGCTAATCATGTATGGGTCGCTATTTTGCCGCTGGTAAGCGGTTTCGAAGCCGTAAGACTCGAACGATCCCCATAGGCACAACAGCGACACAAACGCCACACTCGCACTCACCGCAAACGGATGCTGTCTCGAAGCCCCTTTCATGAATCGAGTGCTCATTATATCGCGGGTCGGACTTAGGTTCGAAAGCTCTCGGTTCCATCGATTGGCGGCGGAGCTACACTTGCAAAGGGAGGATTTCATGTCCGACCACGACCCGCAGCATCCCACTATACGGCCGCGCACGGCGGTACTCACGCGCGGTTTCGATCCCAGCCTTTCTCTCGGTCCGGCCCGCCCGGCCGTCTTCCGCAGCTCGACTTACGTATTCGCCAGTCCGGAAGCGGCCGAACAGGCATTCGCCATCCACCACCGGCAAATCAAACAGCCGCGGGCGAGCGCGCCGACCTGATCTATTCGCGTTTCTCCCATCCCAATGCCGAGATCCTGGAGGATCACGTGGTGCCGCTCGAGGCGGGAGCGCGCCACGCCGCGGTGTTCAATTCCGGCATGGCGGCGATTATGACAGCCTTCTTCGCCTGCGCCCGCCCACATGCCTCGATCGTCTATACCACGCCGTTGTACGGCGGCACGACCGGGTTGATCCACCAGTTTCTGGAGCCGTTCGGGTTGCGCGGCATTCCGGTGGCTGCCGGCGATACGGCTGGCATCGATGCCGCCATCGCCGCGGCCGCCGATTGCTCCATCGTCTTTATCGAGACGCCCGCCAATCCCACCCTCCTCATGACGGATATCGAGCGGGCCGCTATAGCCGCTGTGCGCCATCCCAATCACCCCGTGGTGATGGTCGACAACACCTTCCTCGGTCCCACGTTTCAGCATCCGCTGGAGCTGGGCGCGGACCTGGCGCTCTATTCCGTAACCAAGTACCTGGCCGGCTTCAGCGACATGTTGGGCGGGGTTGCCATCGGCGCCTCCGAGGAGCTGATCCGGAAGATCCGCTCGCGGCGCAGCATGTTCGGCAACATCCTGCAGCCGGACGAATGCTGGATGCTGGATAGCCGGCTGCCGACGGTGTCGCTGCGCATGAATCGGCAGAGCAAGAACGCGCAACGGCTGGCGGAAGCTCTGGCCGGCAACAAACATCTCGAGCGCGTGATTTATCCCACCCTGTTCGAAGATCCGGAACAGCGGCGCATTTTCGAAAAGCAGTGCGCCTTTCCGGGCGGCATTTTCTCCATCGAATTCCGCGGCGGCAAGCAGGCCGCGTTCGAGTTTCTGCGCCATTTGCGCCTGGCCAGGAGCGCGGTGTCGCCGGGCGGAGTGGAATCGCTCACCTACCATCCGAAATCCACCACCCATTCGGGCATGAGTGCGGCGGAGCTGGAAGCTTCGGGAGTTACCGACGGGTTGGTGCGCATTTCTGCCGGCATCGAAGACTGGCGCGACCTGCTGGCGGATTTCGAACAGGCGCTGAAAGCCTTGGGGTAGATCGTCTGTCCCACCGGTCAGCGGAGCCGGAACCAAAGTCCCCGACTGTCTCTGGGTCCCAGCCAGGGCGATTTTCGTGCCGC
Source organism: Bryobacteraceae bacterium (assembly GCA_049509915.1). Lineage (GTDB taxonomy): Bacteria > Acidobacteriota > Terriglobia > Bryobacterales > Bryobacteraceae > JBEKYD01. The sequence continues at coordinate 8,242 of JBEKZL010000274.1, forward strand.
GGGCCTCCGGCCTGCAGCGTCGGCTGTCGAGCCGACGTTCTGCGCGGGGAACCCTTCCCCAGGCCGGCGCGCCTTCTTCGTAGTGCCGGCGATCTCCGTCGCCGGTGTTCTTTGGTTGCCCTCCGCCCCCCGTGGGACAGACCAGGACAGACCATCGTTTTTTGTGGTCTGCCCTACACCCGGCACTCAACCATCGCCATTTTCGCAGCAATTCGTAGCGCCACCATCCGCCATCCGCCCCACGAGATATACGCCCCCCGCCGAACCCGCCCATTACTTGCGCATGACAGCCCTCCATGACGCTGCGTAACCCACGACGTCTTTCGAGCCCGCCAGGGCGCCAGAAAGTAGCCCACGGCGCAAGCCGTGGGGACAAACCGGACCCTCACCCGCCCAGCCCCGCCAGGGCCGTAAGAGACCGCCGCCAACCCATAACGAGGCCCACCAGATCCATCCCGACCTGTCAGTGATCGGGGACCGACCCGGGAAGCAATCTCCCAGATCGCCGCTTGAACTGAGCCGCTTGCGCGGCGGACGCTGCGCGTGGGAAAGCGCGGAAGCCGCACGTCTCCGGTGCGCTGTCGTTGCTTGGGCCCGCAACAGGGTGTAGCATCAACTCGGTGCCTCCCACAGCGGCAACTCGGGACTCTGGCCTACCTGCAGAAAGCCAGTACGAAAGTACCAAAACACCATTCAAAATCCATATACTGCCGCGTCCGCCGCAAGCGCAAGCGGCTCCCTTCAACCGGGCGTACTTCAGCAAAGTGTGGCTTACGGGGGCAGTCCTTGATTTTGTGTTTTTCTTACGGCTGCGTATGCCATAAGATAAGGGCATGGCCGATTCCGCTCCTCCTGAGGTTCCGCCCCAAGTCCGCCAACTCGCCTCCGCATTAGCTGATGCCCAGCCCATGCGCCGTGGCTCCCTTTCCGAACGTACGATCAAATGCGGCAAGCCGGAGTGCGTTTGTGCCCGAGATCCCAAGGCCCGCCATGGTCCTTACTACAGCCTCACCCACGCCGTCGGCGGCAAGACGCACTCGCGCTTTCTCACTGCCGAACAAGCGGACTTGGTGCGGCAGCAGATCGGTGCGGGCCGGGAGTTTCGCGGCCGTGTGGATGCGTTGTGGGATGCGTGTGAAGAATGGGCGGACGGTCAATTGGCGAATCTCCCCTCCTCCGGAGAGGCTAAAAAAGGGGGCTCCAAACGGATCTCCCAGATGAAATCGCCCAGGAAATCGAAACCTTCTTAGGCCGTCAGGCCGTTGCCGACCTGGATTTTGAAGCACTTGAGATGGCCGCGGGACGGCAGGCTTTGCGGCTGGCCGCGCATGCCCTCGAATAACGGCTGAATGCCGACACCTCGGATCATGCCGGCCGGAGCTACCCTGCTCCTGTGGAGAGTTGGCCCAGTATCATGGTCGCCACGAGGAGACCTTTGAAAATGCGGCTCTGAGCAGGAATCTGTAAGACCCCCCAGTTTTATTGGATTTTCGAGGTTTTAGGCCGTCGGGCGGATTAAGTTCCACAGCCCTGGAAGTGAGTGGTCGCCAATGTTCACGGACCTTT
>JBEKZL010000275.1:0-9800 GCA_049509915.1 Bryobacteraceae bacterium
CGGGTGGCGGCCGGCGACCAGGAGCCGGGCCGCGAACTGCTCGAATTCGTCGAGCCGCTGATCTACCAGACGTCGCTCGATTTCCGCGCCGTGGAATCGGTCTCCGAAACGCGCCAGCGCATCACCGAAAAGATGGCCGCGCGGCGCCTGGCGCCCGGCGTGGATGTGAAGCTGGCGCCGGGCGGAATTCGCGATATCGAGTTCCTGGTACAGTGCCTGCAGCGCCTGCATGGCGGCCGGGAGCCTTGGGTGCGCCACGGCGGCACCATGATGGCGCTGTTCCGGCTGCGCGATAAGGGCCTGCTTTCCGACACCGAATACGCCCGGCTGGCCAACGCCTACCAGTTCTTGCGCTACCTCGAACATCGCCTGCAAATGGAAGACGACCGGCAGACTCACACCTTGCCCGCCGGCGAGGACGCGCTGGAATCCATCGCCCGCCGCATGCCTGCCGGCACCGATGCCCTTCTGACCGGCGATACGCTGAAGCGTAAGCTGGCCGAGCACCGGGCCGAAGTCGAGGAGATCTACGAGCGCGTCATACACGCCCAGCAGCCCATGTACTACACCATGGCGCACCACGAAACGCCCGCCGAAGCGTCCGAGGCCGAACCGGTAGCCGCCGAATTGGGCGCCGCGCCCTCGAGCAACCTCACCCGGTTTCTCGACGAACGCGCGCCCCGGCTGGCGCAGGCCCTGGCTTCAACCAACTTGCACCGCGGCCGGGAGCGCTTCCAGCATTTCCTCGAAAAAGCCTTCGCCCAGCCGGAGATCCTCGAGCGCCTCGACGCCGACGACAAGCTCGCCCGCGGCGCTCTCGATATTTTCGCCCACAGCCCCTACTTCGGCGACGATCTGCTGCGCTACCCGGAACTGCTCGACGAGATTGGCGAGCCCTTCCAACTCGAAGGCGGCCCGCTGATGGATGGGGCGGGCCTGCGGCGCTTCTACCGGCGCCAGATGCTGCGCATCCAGAGCGAGAGCCTGCTCGATGCCGCGCCGATCTTCGATACGCTCGGCAAAACCTCGGTCCTGGCCGACAGCGTCATCGCCGCCGCATACGCCGTCGCCGTCGGCGAGGCGCCGCCGCCGGCTTCGCCGGGCTACCGCGCCGTCGACCAGATGATGGTCATCGCCCTCGGGCGCTTGGGCATGCGCGAGTTCGACCTGGGATCGGACGCCGACCTGGTCTTCGTGCTGCCCGATGCCGATGCCGCCGAACACGCTTTCTGGCACGAAGTGGCCGAACGCATCATTCAACTGCTGAGCGCGTATACCGGCGAGGGTGTCATGTTCACCGTGGATACGCGCCTCCGCCCCAACGGCCGGGACGGGGACCTGGTCCAGACCGAAGCCGCCTACAAGACCTATTTCGCTCACCGCGCCGAGGCCTGGGAAGGCATCGCCTATATGAAGACTCGCGGCGTGGCTGGCAACGTGGAACGCGCCACCGAGTTCCTCCACGAGTTGCAGGAGCTGGACTGGCGCCGCTACGGGCAAAGCATGCGCTCGCGCAAGGAGTTGGTCGAAATGCGCGCCCGCCTCGAGCGCGACCAGGGACCGCGCAATCCGTTGAAGGCCGGCAAGGGCGGCTACTACGACATCGATTTCGCTTTGATGTTCCTTCGATTAAAAGGGGCTGGAATCTTTTACAAGGTCCTGAATACACCCGAGCGCATCGACGTGATCGAAAAGATGGGCCACCTGGACCGCGCTGACGCCGACTTTCTGCGCGAAGCCGCCGGGTTCTACCGCGCCATCGATCATGGCCAGCGCCTCTCCACAGGACACGCCGAGGGCAGCTTGCCCACTTCGCAAGCGCAAATGGACACGCTGACGCGGCTGGTGCGCCGCTGGACGCCGGAACACCTGCACCAGAAGCGGCTCGACGAAACCCTCCGCGACATCCGCCATCGCACCCGCGCTCTGTTTAACGGCTTCTTCGGCTGCTCCTGAAACCCCGCGCGGAGCCATACTGAAACAGTATGCCTGATTTGTGGGGCAGGTCCTCGGCCTGCGGCGGTCTCCCAGGCCGCCTCGCCGAACCGCGCGATTCAATTCGCTGTGGGGCGGACCATCGTTTTTCGTGGCCGGCACTGGACCATGTTCACTCCTCCTTCGCTAAACCGCTCGCACGGAACTACCTTCGATCCAGTGACCGCGTGGGTCGACAACGCTTCCGTGGAATTTTCATGGGCTTGCGTCGGCCGCGGGGCGACGAACCACAAAAGCCGGCTGCTGCCGGCACTGGGATTAAGAGCTAACTCATGACGCGCACCCTCCGATTGGTTGGATCCGTGCTGGTAGTGACGGCGGTGATCGAACTGTATCGGCTCCTGCCCGTGAACAGTACCACCGTGGCGCTTTCCCTCCTGCTGGCAATTCTGTTTCTCTCGGCGCAGTGGGGCCTGGCGGAGGCCGCCGTGGCGTCGGTGGTTGGGACCGTCGGCCTGGACTACTATTTTCTGCCGCCTGTCGGTACGCTCATCATGGAACCGCAAAGCTGGGTGGCGCTGCTGGCGTTTCTGGCGACCGCGTTCACCGCCAGCCAACTCTCGGCGAATGCCCGCCGCCGCGCCGCGGAGGCGGACTCCAGGCGCGTCGAAACCGAGCGGCTCTATGCCTTGGTGCAGGCCATGATGCTCACCGGCGGCGCCTCTAAAACCCTGCACGAGTTCGTCCACCGCGTGGTGCGGGAATTCGGCTCGACGGCGGCGGCGTTTTACTATCGGGCCACCGACGAAGTAGTGCGGTCCGGTCCGGAGAGCGCGGTGGCGACCGAACACGATTTGCGCGTGGCCGCCGAAACCGATGGCGTCCGGGTCGATAACGCCCGCGGCCTGGCGTTGGCGCCGGTACGGCTCGGCAGCAGGCCCTTGGGCAGCCTGGCCATGGTCGCTCCGCTGCCCTCGGCGCAAACCATCCAGGCCATCGCCGATCTCGTCGCCCTCACCATCGAAAAGGCGCGCGCGCTCGAAGAAGCCGGCCATGCCGAGGCCGCCCGCCAGAGCGAAGCCTTTCGTTCCGCCATGCTGGACGCTCTCGCCCACGATATCAAGACGCCCCTGACTTCCATCATCGCCGCCGTCACCAGCCTTCTGGGCTCGGCGCCCGCCAGCCAACGCGAACTGCTCAGCATCATTCACGAATCGGCCGACCGTTTGAATCGCATGGCCGCCGAGGTGATGGCCATGGCCCGCGTCGAAGCCGGCAAATTGCATCTGGAGACGGAGCCGGTCGCGGTAGCTGAACTACTGCATTCGGTTCTCGCCGAACTGTCGCCGCGCCTGAGCGGCCGTCCGGTCTCGACCAGGATCGCCGACGGCCTTCCCGCCGCCCTGGCCGATCCGGAATTGATCCGGCAGGCGCTCAAGCAATTGGTGGAGAACGCCGTGAATTATTCGCCGCCGGGATCGGCGATCTCACTCTCGGCGGAGGCGAAGAATGCGAAAATCTTGGTCAGGGTCGCGGATCGCGGCCCCGGTATTCAGGAGAACGAGCGCATCTTGATCTTCGACAAATTCTTTCGCGGCCGCCAGCACCGCTACCAGACCAAAGGCACCGGTATGGGCCTCGCTATCGCCAAAGGCATTGTGGAAGCCCATGGCGAGCGCATCTGGGTGGAGAGCGAGCGCGGCCATGGCGCGGCGTTTTCGTTTACCCTGCCGGCCGCGCCCGAGGTGCCCCAACCGTGAGCCATGGCCGGATTCTGGTGGTGGACGACGATCCGCAGATCCGCCGTGTCATGCGCGCCACCCTGGTGAGCCACGGCTATGAAGTGATCGAGGCCCGCGGCGGGGAAGCGGCGCTGGAGGAAATCGGCCGCGAGGCGCCCAACCTCGTGCTTCTCGATATGAACATGCCGGGATTGAGCGGCCTCGAGACCTGCCGCGCCCTGCGCGCCACCTCCGACGTGCCCGTCATCATTCTCACCGTGCGCGAAAGCGAGAAAGACAAAGTCGCCGCGCTCGATGCCGGCGCCGACGATTACGTCACCAAGCCGTTCGGCATTGAGGAACTGCTGGCCCGCATTCGGGCCGCCCTGCGACGCTCGGCCGCATCGCCCGATGCCGGCCCGCGCGCTTTTTCATGTCCGGGCCTCGAAATCGATTTCGAAACGCGGCGGGTTTCCGCCCAAGGCCGGGACGTGCGCCTCACGCCCAAGGAGTTCGACCTCCTGCGGCACCTGGTGGCCCACGCGGGCAAGCCCGTCACCCACCGCGAACTGCTCCAGGCCGTCTGGGGACCCGATTACGGCGATGAGCCCGAGTACCTGCGCGTCTTCGTCAACCAGGTGCGCAAGAAAATCGAGCCCAACCCGGCACGCCCGCAATACGTGCTGACCGAGCCCTGGGTGGGGTACCGTTTTGAGCCCGGAAAGTGAAGTGGGACAGCCTCCGGGCCTGTCTTTCGGGGATGAGTGTCAAAATGACCTTATGGACAACCGTGCGGAACGCATCGCTCTGATCCGGCGCTTCCTGGATGCCTGCGTCCGCGCCGATCCCGAAGAGTTCGCCAGCTATTTCACCGCCGATGCGGTTTGGTGGAATGCGCCCTGGAAGCCCGTCAAAGGCCGTGAGGCAATCCGCGAGACACTGCGCCGCGGGGCGGAGCGCATGGTTGCGTTGCCTTGGGAGATCCGCCACATAGTGGCCGATGACGAGATCGTGATGGTCGAGCGCGTGGACCACTTTCTCGTCCAACAGACACACGTCACCGTTCCATGTATGGCCATATTCGAACTGCGAGACGGAAAGATCGCAGCTTGGCGCGACTACTGGGACCTGCTTCAGTTCCAGCGTCAGATGCAAGAGTGATTTCCTAACGTGGCGTACGCACTCGTCCGTGCCGCGTCGAGGCGGCCGAACGGTCAGCGCGGTCCGCATGGCGTTTCGGTAATCGCGTGAATCATCGCCCAGAAGTTCTCCATGGGCGTGTCCAACTGCACGTGATGCGTAGGCCCCAGGATCAGGCCGCCGCCGGCGCCGGTTGTTTGGAGCCTGGTCCGCACTTCATCTCGTACGTCTTCGGGGCTGCCGAACGGCAAGGTGTGCTGTTCATCGATGGATCCCCAGAAACATAGCCGGTCGCCGTACTCGCGCTTCACCCTGGCCGGATCCATGGAGGCGGGCTGGATCGGGTTCAGGACATCGATGCCGATTTCGATCAGCTCCGGGATGATGGGATAAATGCAGCCGTCGGAATGGTAGGCAATCTTGAGACGCGGATTAATGGCTTTCAGGGAGGCCACGAAATTGGCCATGCGTGGCTTCAGGTAGCGCCGCCAGTGTCTGGGCGAAATCAGCATGGCAGTCTGCGTGCCCACGTCATCGCCCGTCCAGATCATGTCGACGCCCATCTTGGTCAGTCTCTCGGCGGCGGCCAGGTGGTAGCCATAAGGAATGTCCAGGATGGCATCGGCGAGGGCGGGGTCCTGGACAAAGTCCATCATCAACTGTTCGTATCCGCGCAGCGCCCAGGCGGTCTCGAAGATAGTGGTGACTGTGACGCCGACGATCCAGTATTCCCCCTGAAAATCCCGAATCAGCCGGTCCGCCTCCTTATAGAGCTCCGAGCGCCCGGGATCGGGCGCTCTGTAAGTGCTCAGCCTGGCGCTGTCCGCCAGGGGCCGGGCGATCATTTCCGTGTAGTGACCGGGCCCAAACCGGGTATCGTAAGGGAACGGTTTCCAGGTGACGCCCCACTCGTCGGTATAGGTTTCGCTGGCCTGATAGTAGGAGTTAGCCCAACCTACCGAAGTCAGTAACATGTCCTCGTCGACGGCCTGTTCCAGTTCATAAGTGTTGCCGCCTCCATGCGGGTTATGCACCTTTCGCCCGCGGATGCGAAGGTCGGCGCGCAGGCGGCCGGCAAACTCCGGGGTGAAACTGACCTGCATGGGACAGCGGTCCGCTTCCCGGTGGTCCAGCGCTGCGGCTACTCGTTCTCTGTGTGTCATGTTGGTTCGCGCAACCAGACGAGCTGGTATGGTTTCAATTTTAGTCCCCGGCGGCCATGAGGGAAGAAACCGCGTCCGGCCGGTTGACACGGCGCCGGGGGTGCCCGATAATCTAGCTGTCGGTATTCGACATGTCGATAAAACAATCGGAGGTCCCTTACGGCACCCTGGATCTGCTGATCCTGAAGACCCTCGAAACCATGGGGACGATGCACGGCTACGCCATCGCGCGGCGCATCGAGCAGGTTTCCGGCGAGACTCTGCAGTTGAGCCAGGGCTCGGTCTATCCCGCCCTGATCCGCCTCGAGCAAGAGGGCTGGATTCGCACCGAGTGGGGGATTTCGGAAACCAATCGAAAGGTCAAATTCTACTCCCTGACCAGGACCGGGCGGAAGCAGTTGCTGGCGGAGGTAGCCAGTTGGGAGAAGGCCACGGCCCTGGTGGCCCGCTTTCTGGAGGCGTCCCGATGACCGTTCGCCGCGCGGTGGAACGCCTGCTGGCCTTAGTCCAAAAACGGCGTCTCGACGCGGAGCTGGCGAGCGAGATCCTCGCCCATCTGGAGTTGGCCGAAAGGGACGCCCTCGCGCGCGGCTTGTCGCCGGATGAAGCCCGCCGCGCCGCCCGCCGCGGTTTCGGAGGAATCGAGCAGGTGAAGGAAGCGCATCGCGACCGGCGCAGCTTTCGCTGCGTCGAAACCTCGCTCGCCGACTTTCGATACGGCCTGGCCTCCCTGCGGCGCGCCCCCGGCTTCACCGCCGTTGTGGTGGGTGTGCTGGCGCTGGGGACCGGCGCCAACGTGGCCATGTTCAGCGTGGTCGACGCCGTCCTCCTCAAGCCCCTTCCGTTTCCGGAACCCGACCGCATGGTCTCGGTCTGGGAAGCGCCCCGGCCGGGGGTCGTCAACGCGACCAGCGCTCCGGACTTTCTCGATTGGAGGCGCCTTTCGACGGTTTTCGAAGCGCTCTCGGCGGAGGTGCCGCTCTCGGCGGCGCTGACCGGCACCGGGTCGCCGGCGCGGCTGGCCGGCAAAGCCGTAACCGCCGACTACTTCCAGGTATTCGCCACCAGGGTCCAGCTTGGCCGCACCTTCGCGCCGGGTGAAGACCGTCCCGGAGCCGCTCCGGCGATCGTCCTCAGTCATGCCGCCTGGCAAAACGACTTTGGCGGCGACCCCGATATCTTGCGCCGCAGGCCGGTTCTCGACGGCGGAGCCCTTCAAGTGATCGGTGTTCTGGCACCGGGCGCGTTTGATCGCGATGAAACCAGGTTCTGGAAGCCGCTCGTCCTCGAACCCGGCCAGCAGTTGCGAGACATCCATTGGCTCACCGTGTATGGGCGGCTTCGCCGTGGTGTCGGCTTGACCCTCGCCAACCAGCAAATGCAGGCCATTCATGCCGCCCTGGCGCAGTCGAGGCCTATCGACGACCGGGAAGCCACGATCATGGTCGAGCCGCTGGCCCGTTTGCTGGTAGGCGACAATCTGCAGCGGTCGGTGTACGTCGCTTTCGGCGCGGTCGGGGTGGTGCTGCTGATCGCCTGCGCGAACGTCGCCAATCTCCTGCTGGCGAAAGGCGCCTGGCGCGGGCGGGAGCTTGCGGTTCGAGCCGCTCTTGGCGCTGGCCGCGGCCGCCTGATGGCGCAGTTGTTCACCGAGAGCGCGGTACTGTGCCTGCTGGGAGGCGCCGCGGGCATCGGCGTGGCCTGGTTGCTGATCCGCGTGGCGGCACCGGTGTTGTCGGACTCTCTCCCTTTCACCGCCGACGTCAGCCTGGATCTTCGGGTGCTCGCGTTCGCGGCGGCCGGCGCCCTGGCAGTGGCTCTGCTGGCGGGCACCCTGCCGGCTCGGCGGGCTTCGCGCGGTAGCCTGGCGGAGCCCTTGAACCGGTCGGCTCGCTGCTCCTCTCGGGCACACGCTAGCACGCGGCGCGCCATTGTCATCGGCGAGGTGGCGCTCTCGCTCGTACTGGTCTGCGGCGCCCTGCTGCTTTTCAGGAGCTTGCTCAAGCTCCAGCAGCTCGACACCGGCATTCGCATCGAAAACACGATTACCATGTCCATGGATCTTCCCGTGGGCGCCTACCCGACGCCGGAGAAGGCCGCGCTCTTCTACCGGGCCGTAGCCCAGCGATTGCGAGGTGTCCCGGGCGTTACACAGGTGGGGATCTCCACGCAGTTGCCCCTGCAGTGGATCAGCAACGGCGAGGCGATCGAACTGCCGGGAATCGAACCACTGGTCAGAGTGCGGTTCAAGCGCGTGGACCCCGGTTACTTCCAAACGCTCGGGATTCCGGTGCTGGCCGGCCGCGGCATCGCCAGCCGGGACCGCGGCGGGACCCCGCGCGTGATCGTTGTCAACCAGGCTCTAGCCGCGCGGCTGGCGGAGGTCGCCGGCATGAAAGATCCGGTGGGAAAGGTGGTTCGCGTGAGCTATCCCACCTATATAGAAAAGAAGGAGTTCATACCGGAGGTGGAGATCGCCGGCGTGATCCGCAGCGAGCGCGTGGCATCGCCCGGCGATCCCGATCCGCCCGTCGTGTACGCGCCTCTGGCGCAGGCGCCGGCCTCGCGGATCAGAATCATCGTTCGCAGCCGTGCCGGCGCAGCCGTTGTCATGCCGGCCATCCGCGAGGCCATTCGCGATATCGACCCCAAGCTGCCGCTGGGAGATGTGGCCACCTTGGAACAGGTCCGGGAGCACACACTTTCGGGCGCCAGCCGGCCGGCCTGGGTCATCGGCGCCTTTGCCGCCATCGCCGTCCTGCTCGCCGCGATCGGTCTGTACGGCGTGCTGTCTCAGGCCGTAACGCAACAGCGCCGGGAAATCGGCATTCGTATGGCGCTGGGCGCGCGCCCGTCCGACGTGCTGTCGCATGTGTTGCGGAACGCGCTGCGCATGGTCGTGGTCGGGCTTGTACTCGGACTCGCCGCAACGTTTGCGCTGACCAGAGTCATGAAGAGCCTGTTGTTCGAAGTGTCGCCGCTCGATCCCGTCGCACTCACTGCGGCCTGCCTCTCGATGACGCTGATCGGGCTGGTGGCGGGATTCCTTCCCGCCAGCCGCGCGGCCCGCATCGACCCGGTCACAACCCTTCGCGATGAAGGCTGAACCACCCCTCGCGGTGGTTGCGAGCCACCGTGGCGCAGGCATTCGTGCCTGCTGTGTCGAGAGTGCGAACTCCTGAGGTCGTGGAATTTGGGTCGAGCCAGTTTCGGCGGCGAGTGGGTGGGACAGACCGGGACAGACCATCGTTTTTTGTGGTCTTTCGAGCCCTCGCCAAGCCCTAACAGCCTATCCCACCTTCCGGGTCGGGTCATTTTCCCCTGGCCGCTCAAAATGCCGAGGTGACCTAAAGAGTTCGGCGAGTCGTCTCAGGACGGCATCGAAACAAGGCGGGAGCCTTCCCTGTCAGCCCTCCGCCGTGGTCACAAGCCGGTCCGCGGCCTCGATTACGCCGCCCAAGTCCGCCGCGAAACCGTCCGCGCCGATGGCCGTCCAGAGCTCGGGTCTTGCGCGAAAGGCCGCGCCGCCTATCAGGACCCGCAGTTTTGAGGAATGGGTACGAAGATCCCGAATCAGACTGACCACATTCGGCACGTTGGAGAGCATGGTAGCCGATATGCACAGCAACTCCGAATTCTGCGCCCGAACCGCATCGACGATGCCGGCATGCGGGGCATCGGTGCCAAGAAACTCCACGTTCCATCCGGCATTTTCAAGCACATCGGCCACCATGTTCGCGCCGATCTGATGCAGTTCGCCCGCGACGCCGGTGACAATGGCCTGGCGCGGCGGAGCCGATGGCCGCGCAGGCATGGCGCGGGAGTATATCCCGGCCATCAC
>JBEKZL010000276.1:0-14608 GCA_049509915.1 Bryobacteraceae bacterium
ACGTTGCTCACATCGACGCAGGGTACTCGCCCTCACGCCTGAGTTAACGTCCTGGTCTAGCGGTTTATCGTTGGCCGGTTTTGAAGTGACCCTCTATGGCCGGTTTTGGGTGACCCCCGAGGCTATCGCCACCCTGGCCCTGAAACCGGCCGCAACGACCGCTGCCCCTGCGGCGGCGGCAAGAAATTCAAACAATGCTGCCTCAATCAGCCCCAAACCGCCGCCGCCTGATTTCTCCCACGTGCTCGCGTCTGGGCCGGGGACGCGCAGTCCACGCTGGTTCCTACTTTCACCACGTCTCCAAACCCTCGGGCACCGGGAGGCGCAATTGTATGTATTATTCGAATACATGGACGGAGGTCTGCGGTTCGACTAGACGGAGCCTCAATGCCCCCCGCTGGTCTGCTGCCCGGGTGCAGCCGCATCTGCATAAACCATGATCTCCACTTCGCCCGTATCGGGCGCCCGATCCGTCTTTCCCAAGCCGATGGTTTTGACGCGCGTGTCTTCCAGGCGGTAGTTCTTTACCAGATATTCGCGGACCACCGCGGCGCGGGCCAGCGTCAATTGATCTTCCTTGCCAGTGTCGCCCTTCATGCCCGCCACGCCCGCCACCACCGCCAGTCCAAACGGATTGCCCTGAAGATATTGGCCCACCTGTTTGAGCGGCTTCTCATCCTTTAGCTTGGCGGCGTCGGGCTTGTCGAAGAGATTCTTGCCGTCGAATTCGAAAGTCTTCTCGGGCGCCGCCGCGGGCAATTGATGGATGGCGTACTTGGTCAACTCGCTGGGATCGTCATACCCACGCTTCTGGAAGTAGCCGCGCACCAGGAAATTGTGTTTTAGCGCTTCGGCCTCATCCTGAAAGGAGGAGGCGCTGGAGTTCACTTTCTGGTAAAGCGACTTGTCGTTGATCAGCGCCCCCACGGTCCCCTGCCCTCGGTTGATCTTGCCGCTGATGGATTCGAGGTCTTTCGTCGAGCCCTGAATGTTCTTCACGGCGTCCTGCACCTGGTCCAGGATGCCATCCGCCTTCTTGAACATCGCCGACATCTCCAGCGGCGGTTCGCTCGGGATGGTGTCGCCGCTTTTCACCGGGCCTCCGTCTTTAGAGCCGGCGCTGACGGCGACGTACTGGTCGCCCACCAAACCCTCGGCCTGGATGGATGCGCGGGAGTCCTTCTTCACCACCGCTTGCGTCTCACGCGCCAGTTCCATCGCCACGGTCACCTTGCCGTTCGGCCGGTTGGGAAGACGGATATCGCGCACCGTCCCCTCTTTCATTCCGCCGACGCGCACTTCCGCGCCGACAGCCAACCCCGCCACGTTCTCAAACTCCGTGTTCAGGCGATAGGTGGAGCGAAAGCTCAGCCGATTGCTGCCGACCAGAAACACGCCGCCCGTCAGGATGGCTAGCGCGCCCACCACGAACAAACCTAATCGAACCGTACCGATGGTCTCAGCCTGCACTGGACACCCCCACAAATTGCTGCACAAACTCATCCTGGCTCTTGCGCAATTGCGCGAAAGTTCCCTCCGCCACGATCTGGCCGTCGCGCATCAGCACCAGGCGGTCCGCAAATGTTTTGGCGCCACGGATATCGTGTGTCACCACGATGGCGGTCAGCTTCCGCTTCTCCTGCGACTTCACGATGAGATCGTCGATCTCCGCCGCGGTGATGGGATCGAGACCCGCGGTGGGTTCGTCGAACAACAGAATATCCGGATCGAGAACCAGCGCGCGAGCCAGTCCCACACGTTTTTGCATACCACCGGAAATCTCCGACGGCAGTTTGTGCGCATGCTCTTCCATGCCGACGCTCTCCAGAAGTTCGCGCACCCGCTCTCGCTGTTTCGCCTCGGGATTCCTGCCGTGGCTCAGCGGAAACGCCACATTCTGTTCCACCGTGAGGGAATCGTAAAGCGCTGCCTGCTGGAACAGGAAACCTATGCGCTTGCGGACCTCGTTCAGCTTTTCGGAGTCGAGCTTGACGATGTCCTGTCCGTGAACCTGGATGGAGCCCGAGTCGGGCGCTTCGAGCCCGATCAACAGCTTCAGAAGGACGCTTTTTCCGGTTCCGCTCTTGCCGAGCACGGCCAGGGTTTCTCCGCGCGCCACGCGCAGCGATACGCCATCCAGCACCTTCTGCGAGCCAAACGCCTTATAAACGTCGTTGACCGAAATGGGAGACTCGGCAGTCGCGGGCATCGATCCTCCTCAGGAGTAAAGCACCAGAATCAACCGCACCAACAAGACGTCGGCCAGGATCACGAAAAGCGAGGACAGCACGACCGATCGAGTGGTCGAGCGCGCCACCCCGGCGGTGCCGCCGCGGGTGCGCATGCCCTCGAAGCAGGCTACCGTCCCGATAATCAGTCCGAAAACGGCGGTCTTCAAAGTCGGCGGCAGGAAGTCGGCAAAGCCGACGGTCTTGAAGCCAGTGCCGAAGAACAGATGGAGCGAGATGGACTCCTGCAAATTGTTGGCAACCCAACCGAAAAGGATGCCGAAGAAGTCGGCGGAGAGTGTAAGTAAGGGCAACATCAGGATGCAGGCCAGCACGCGGGTCGCTACCAGGAAGCGGAACGGATCGACGGCCGACGCCTCCATGGCGTCGATTTGTTCGGTGACTTTCATGGATCCAAGCTCCGCACCAATGCCTGCACCCACGCGGCCGCTGACGATGAGACCCGTGATCACCGGGCCGCTCTCCCTTAAGATAGAGAACACAATCACCGCCGGCAGCATGGATTTGGCGCCGAAGCGGATCAGGCTATCGCGCGTCTCCATGGAAAGGACGACCCCCGTGGCCGCGCCCGTCAGCGCTACCAGCGGAAAGGAAAGCGAGCCGATGACGTCGCATTGCCGCAGGAGTTCACGCCATTCGTAGGGCGGCTTGACCGCGACACGCACCAACCTTGCGCAAAACCCGGCGATCTCGCCGAACCAGCCGAAGAACCCCGAGAGCCAGGCGTGGTCCAGAAGGCTACGGGGGATTGAGCGCAGGCTGTTAGCGGTAGCCGACATATTCTCGGGATGGAAGAAGCAAGTCGAATGCCAAGATCGACAAGCCAAAGCATGCTCCACATATGTGCGGTAGAAACCAGTGGTAGACGGCTTGCCCCAGATTAGGGCGGAGGCTTTCCATGCTGTGGACAATTTTCGTAATCCTGCTCGTCCTCTGGTTGCTGGGTATGGTTACGTCGTACACGATGTACGGCTTCATTCACATTTTGCTGGTGATCGCCGTGGTGGTTTTGCTTATTAACCTGATACAGGGCCGCCGGGCCCTTTGATCCGGCGCAATACCGGAGAGGGGCTGGTTTGTGCGACCGGGCCACCCCTCTCCGCCGGGGCGGCGAGCGAACTGGGCTCCTCCATCGCGCCGGGCAAAGTGGATCTTTCGCCCATCCCCATTCCGTCAATGCGCTTCGGTAGTTTCCCCCGGCCAAATCGGCCTGGCTAACTCAGTTACCCAAATCGGGCCACCTTCAAACGACGGGCCCTCCGATTTCACGATTCCCGGACAGTCGCCCTGAGCGATCCAGACGCGGGTATCGGGCGGCTGTTTTCCCACCACCGAGGCCAGCACTCCCTTTACGCCCCCGATATCCACATGGATCTTGTATCGCGTCGCCTTCTGCCGCATTGCGCCGATGGTGAAACTGTCCTCACCTTCCGCCGCGATTTCAAGTTTGACTACCAGCGGTTTCGGCGTTGCCACCACCATCGATTGCGTGGTAGATTGCACGCCGGGCGGCAGGTTCTTGAGGATCACCGGCACGATGCCGTTGGCCAGGTCGGGGGGAGGCTTGATGCGGTCTTCATAGACTTTCGGTTGCCCGTTGTCGTCGGTCGTCTTCACGGTTACTTGCCCCGTCGATCCATTGACGGTCATGTCTATAGGATGTTTGAAGGCCGGTCCCTCTTGTACCAGACGATCGCTGATCACATGAAAGTGGCCGCTCTGGGTGAATACGACAGTCTCTTCCTGCAGGGAGCCATCCTTAAAACGAAACGTGAGACGGTTGGTGATCTGATTGGCCTTGGTGGGGAGTTGGGCGGAGTCGCCGCTGGCGATGACCTCGCCATTCACATCGGACAGCAGCAGGAAGCCGCGCACGATGCCTTCAGGCCGGCGGACAGCCACGGGTTGCGCGAGCAGCGCGGCGGCTCCAGCCAGCCCGAGAATCGCAATTCGTTGTGGGAAGGGCATCGCCACCTAGTGTTGGTCCGGATGCCCGTGCCGCCAGTCCCAGTATTGTTTCTGATCGCCTTTGTTGAGTTTGCGATAGTCGCGGTCCTCGTGGTGCGTTTCAGCGATCCACTGGTGGTAAGAGGCGCTTTCGCGGTCATCCCAAACGTGATAGTCGTGATAGTATGGGTCGTACACGCGATATCCGGAATTGACGCGGACTGCGCAACCCGCGCCGATCACGGGCGGCAACAGCGCTGCCAACAGAAGAGCCGGAGAAAGAAAGAGTTTGCGGGAACGCATCGTTGACCTCCGTCGGCGGTGTTGCAACTCTGTGGCCGTTGCGCGCGACGGCAGCGGAACGGACAGACAAAGCATGCTGTTGGCCGCAATCAGCGAAATCCCGCAAACGTGTGGCTCTTTACGGATTTTGGCTGCAAGGCCCGAAAGTTTCCGTCGGCTATTGCATTAGTACACCGTTTCGGGAGTTCAGTAACGTACGAGGGCAACCGCTCCCTTACAGTCGCGGCTCGGACCTGCGCATTTCCGAGATGGTATGAGAAGGCCGGTCTCCGGCGGGATGCAGTATGGTCCCAGTATACGCACTCGATGAGGTGCAAAAAAGGAGACCGGCTATGAAGAAGAATACCACTGCGAAGAAAAACTCACGGGCACGCATGAATGCGGATCGCAAGCAGGTTCGTCAGATGGCAGCCAAACAGAGGCTGACGATCGGGTTAGACCGCGGGGATCTCGCCAGTTGCTACTGCATTTTGGACGAAGGGGGAGAGATCGTAAGTGAAGGCCAACTGCCGACGAGCAAAGCCGGCTTGGATTCGTTGTTCGCCAAGATGCCGTCCAGCCGTGAAACTGATCACCCAGAGTGTGCACAAGAACGACCGGATCGACGCGCAGACGCTGGCGCGGCTGGATCCGCAACTGCTGTCGCCGATCCGGCACCGTGGCGAGCAGGCGCAGGCCGACCTGGCGGTGATCCGGGCGCGGGCCAAGTTGATGGAAGGCCGCACTGAGCTGATCAACTGCGCCCGCGGGCTGGCCAAGCCGATGGGGGAGCGGCTGAAGAAATGCGATGCCGACCATGCGCAGTGAATACTACCAGGGTGAGACCCTTGCTATGGCAAGCGCCAGCGAAGTGCACAGTATTCTGGCGGATAACCTGGTCGTCGCGTTTCGCCTGAAGCTCCGCTGTGGCTCGTGCCGCTCCTACTCACGCGATATGCGTGTGCGGGTGAGCGCGACCGGACTGTATACTTATCCCGATCTGGCGATCGCGTGCGGCGAACGTAAGTTCCTCGACGAGAACCGCGATACGCTCCTCAATCCCACCCTCATTGTCGAAATCCTCTCCCCAACCACGGAAGCCTACGACCGCGGCAGGAAGTTCAGTCATTACCGCACATTGGAATCCCTTCAGGAATACCTGCTGGTTTCCCGGGACCGCGTCCAGGTGGAGTGCTTCAGGCGCCAATCCACCGGCCAGTGGCTGCTGACCGCGGCCAGCCGCCTGGCACGTCACTTGCCTGGACTCAATCGGCTGCACCATTCCGTTAGCGGGTATCTACGAAGACGTTACCATTAAAGACGATTAGCTCTCTACCGCTTACCCGCCCTCCCAAGATTCCAATGCACGTGCCGCGCGCAGCGCTCTTTCATCCAGTGACGGCCCCGCATGGGCCGTGTAGTTGAATCACAGAAAACGCAACAATATTCTCCCCATCCCTGCAGCCACTTACGGCCCTCACCTCTCTCCCACTCCCCACCCGCATCGTGCAGTATAGTCGGGAACTCGCTCCACGGACCTCACCGTGGAGTGGACTCTCAGGTGCTGAGAGACTCAATATCAGTCACCAATGAACACCGATGAACGCAGATAAAACTTTGGTTTGTTTCATCGGTGTTTATCGGCGCTCATCGGTGGCTATATTTCTTCACAGCTCTTTCAGTCTGCTACGCCGGGATTCCTCCCGGCGCTCGTCTCGCATAGGCTTGTTATGCCATGCGAAAAGCCAGCGCCTCGCCGCTACTGCACATATATCCTTAGGAGCTCGAAACCATGGCCTACGAATCGTCATCCACCCCGAAACCCCGCGACCCCCGCGCCCTCAACGCCTACCGCCACGGCCTCACCGGCCAGGTCCACATCCTCACCCCCGACGACGAGATCGCCTACCGCAAACACTGCGCCGGCATCCACGAGTCCTTCGCCCCCGTCGGCGGCATGGAAACCGACCTCGTCCAAGCCATCGCCAACGACCGCTGGACCCTCAACCGCGCCGGCGCCATCGAAGGCTCCATCTTCGCCATCGGCGTCGGCCAGCCCACCCACGGCACCTCCGGCAATCCCCAAGTTGACGTCGCCCTCGCCCAGGCCCGAGTCTGGCTCGACGAGGGCAAGAACCTCCAGCTCCTCTCCCTCTACGCGCACCGCATCCAGAACCGCGTGAGCAAGAACAAAAAGATGCTCGACGACCTCCAGCAGCAGCGCCAGGCCGCCCTCCAGCGCGCCGCCGAAGAGGTCGCCCTCCTCACCCAACTCGCTGCCAGTAAGGGAGAAACCTACGATATTGAGCGCGACTACCCGCGCCAGGCCTTCCCCCCGCAATTTGATTTTTCAATCCCGGAAATCGCCCGCCTCTCCACCCACCTGACCCGCCTCGCCGAGGCCAAAAAGCTCCTCCAAGACTCCCCAAAGGTCCTCCGTAAGGCCGCCTAAGGCCGCCGGACCGCGAAAAACACGGTCGTTTAGGGCGCCGTGGAGCGAACTCTGCCCTAAGTCTGTCTGCCTTCCGTGCCGCAGACTGTCAGTCCGCCGCGTCGGCTTTCGACGTTCTTGTCTTTCGTAGCGCAGGCGATCTCTGTCGCGGGTGTTTTGGTCGTCGGCTGCCAGGATTTTTCCGGCAGCCCTGAACGTCCGGACTCAAACCTCCCAACCCCTCCCGCCCACCGTCACCGTATCTCCCGCTACAATTGAATTTCAACCCCTTCGGCATAAGGATTCCAGTGACAGGTCACGAGATCAGGCAGTGCTTTCTCGATTTTTTCGCCGCGCGCGGCCATCGCCCGGTGCGCAGTTCCTCGTTGGTTCCGGCCAACGACCCTACGCTGCTATTCACCAACGCCGGCATGAACCAGTTCAAGGACGTCTTCCTCGGGCTGGAAAAGCGCGACTATTTGCGCGCTACTTCCTCGCAGAAATGTGTCCGCGCCGGCGGCAAGCATAACGACCTCGAAAACGTCGGCTATACCCGCCGCCATCACACTTTCTTCGAGATGCTGGGCAATTTTTCCTTCGGCGATTATTTCAAAGCCGACGCCATCGAGTACGCCTGGGACCTCATCACCAAAACCTACGGCCTGCCCAAGGAAAAACTCTACGTCACCGTATTTCGCGAGGACGACGACGCCGACCTGCTCTGGCAAAAGGTCGCCGGCGTCCCCGCCAGCCGCATCTTCCGCCTCGACGAGAAGGACAATTTCTGGCAGATGGGCGAAACCGGCCCCTGCGGTCCGTGCTCGGAAATTCACTACGACCTCGGTCCGGAAGCCGCCGAGCCCGGCCGTGAGCACGAACAGTTTCCCGACGATGCCGGCGGTCGTTTCGTCGAAATCTGGAACCTGGTCTTCATGCAATTCGACCGCGACGCCCAGGGCAAACTCACTCCCCTGCCTCGTCCTTCGATCGATACCGGCATGGGCCTGGAGCGCATCGCCGCCGTGCTGCAGGGCAGGATTTCCAACTACGACACCGACCTGATTCGCCCCATCATCGATCACGCCGCCGACCTGTTCGGCCTCGCCTACGGCGCCGCCGCCCGCGTCGATACCGCCCTGCGCATCGCCGCCGACCACGCCCGCGCCGCCGCGTTTCTGATTCACGACGGCGTCCTGCCCTCTAACGATGGCCGCGGCTACGTGCTGCGCAAGATCATGCGCCGCGCCATGCGCAACGTGCGCCTGATCGGCGTGGAAGATCCGTTTCTTTATAAGCTCACCGGGTACGTAGCCGCGCTGATGAAATCTCCCTATCCGGAGTTGATGGAAAGTGTCGAGCGCGTGGCCCGCGTGGTGAAGGATGAGGAACACCGCTATGCCACCACCTTCCTGGTAGCCGAGAAGATGTTCCAGGATTCCATCAGAACGCTGGCCGGCCGCCAGATCCCCGGAGCGCTCTCGTTCAAGCTCTACGACACTTATGGCCTGGCCCTCGACGAGCAGGAGGAGATGGCTCGCGAACACGGCCTCGCGCTCGACCGCGAAGCTTTCGACGAGGAAATGAAGGCGCAGCGCGAGCGCGCCCGCGCCAGTTGGAAGGGCGCGGAAAAAGCCGCCGTCGCGCCCGCCTACCAGAAGCTGCTGGAGCGCGGCCGAACCAGATTTCTCGGCTACACCGATCTCGCCGCCGAGTGCCGCGTGATCTCTCTCATAGTCGATCGCGAGCCTGTGCCCCAAGTCCCCGCCGGCGCCAAAGCCGAGTTGGTATTCGACCAGACTCCCTTCTACGCCGAGACCGGCGGCCAGGTGGGCGACCGCGGCTCGCTCTATGCGGCGTCGGGCGAACCGGTGGCGAACGTCGAAACCGCTTTCCCCGGCGTGCCCGGATTGACCGTGCATCGCATCGCCGCGTTGGCGCCCATCGCCGTCGGCGACGTCCTCCGCGCCGAGGTAGCCACGCCCCTGCGCAACGCCACCCGCCGCAACCATACCGCGACTCATTTGCTCCACGCCGCCCTGCGCCAGGTGCTGGGCACCCACGTCAAGCAGGCCGGTAGCGTGGTGGAACCTGGCCGCCTGCGTTTCGATTTCACCCACTACGCCGCCGTGGACCGCGCCGAAATCGACGAGGTCGAGCGCCTCATGAACGACCAGATCCTGCGCAATACCGAAGTCGCCACCCGCGTCATGGCGCTCGATCAGGCCATCGCCACCGGCGCCATGGCGCTGTTCGGCGAAAAGTACGGCGAGGAGGTGCGCGTGGTCAGCGTCCCCGGTTTCTCGACCGAGCTGTGCGGCGGCACGCACGTAAAGCGCACTGGCGATATCGGCGTCTGCAAGGTTGTCGCCGAAGGCAGCATCTCCTCCGGCGTGCGGCGCATCGAGGCCATTACCGGCGAAGCGGCCCTGCGGCAGTACCAACAGGCCAACGGCGCGCTCAAACGTATTTCCGAGCTGGTGCGCGCGTCCGAACCGGAGCTGATCGAACAGGTGGAGCGGTTGCTCGAAACCGAGCACTCGCTCGAACACCAGGTCAAGCTGTTGAAGGAGAAACTGGCACAGGCGGCTTCGGGCGCGCTCGAATCCCAGGCGCGAGCGGTCAATGGCGCCCGCCTGCTTGCCGCGCGCCTCGACAGCATGGATCGCCAGCAACTGCGCACGCTTGCCGATTCGCTGCGCAATAAATGGAAATCGGCCGTGGTGATGCTGGCTTCGGTGGACGAAAATGGCGTGGCCATCGTCTGCGCCGTGACTAAGGATTTGACTGGTAAAGTGCAGGCCGGCAAGCTGGCCGCCGCGCTTTCCCAAGCCGTGGGCGGCAAAGGCGGCGGTCGCCCCGATATGGCTGAAGGCGGCGGCAAGGATACCTCCGCCTTGGCCGGCGCGCTGGAGCGGATCTCGGCCGAAGTGGAGACGAAACTTTGACCGAGGCGCCTTTGAATGAATCCGCCGTTAACGCCGAATCGATAGATGTCGTGGTGGTGGGCGCCGGCCCCACCGGCCTCGCTTGCGGCATCGAGCTCAAGCGACGCGGCGTCCGCGCCGTGCTGATCGAAAAAGGCTGCGTGGTCAACTCGATCTACAACTATCCCACCAACATGGTGTTCTTCACCACGCCCGAGTTGCTGGAAATTGGGGACATCCCTATGACCAGTCTCAACGAAAAGCCCAACCGCCACGAAGCTCTGAAATACTACCGCCGCGTGGCCGATCATTACAAGCTCGACATCCGCCAGTACGAACGCGTGGACCGCATCACCGGCGAAGACAACGCCTTCGAAGTATCTTCCACCGATCGCTCCGGCTGTCCTCACTCCTATCGCGCCCGTAAGATCGTACTGGCCTCCGGTTACTACGACGTGGCTAACCGGCTCGATGTCCCCGGCGAGGATCTCGACAAGGTCTTGCATTACTATAAGGAGCCGCATCCTTATTACAACCACGACGTGGCCGTGATCGGGGCCAAAAACTCCGCCGCCATTGCCGCGCTGGAACTCTTTTGGACCGGAGCGCGCGTGACCCTGATTCACCGCGGCGCGGGAATTTCCACCAAGGTGAAATATTGGATAAAGCCGAATATCGAAAACCGTATTAAATGCGGAGAGATCCCGGCCTACTTTAACTCCCGGGTGGTTGAAATTCAGCAGCGAGCCATCCGCGTGGCGACACCCGAAGGTGAAGTTACCCTAAAGAACGATTTTGTCTTTGCCCTGATCGGGTATCGTCCCGACCTCGCTTTTCTCAGTTCGCTCGGCATCGCGCTGGAACCAACTACTAGAAAGCCCCGTACCAATCCCGAGACTCTGGAAAGTGAACGCGCGGGCATCTATCTGGCCGGAGTGATCGTAGCCGGCATGCACACCAACGAAATCTTCATTGAAAACGGGCGGTTTCACGGGCGCGCCATCGCCGACTCCATCGCTTTGCGCATTGGTTAGTACGTTTCCAACCCGCCAGTGAAACTTCGCCCAGCCGCCCCGAATCTAACAGTGCGAAGGGGGCTGAATGCTACAGACCATTTTCGGAGCTATCTTCAGATGCTCGCATCAACGTGTTAGTTTCCCTCAAACACGCCGCGGCGGATCGCCTGCCACGTACATTGCGTGTCTGGAGTGCGGCAAGGAATTCGCCTACGATTGGAAGAACATGCGCGTGGGCCAGGAAGTAGATACACCGCGCGCCGTGGGAGAGCCCCAGCCGGCCTTACGCTAACCGCGGTCAGCGCATTTTCCGTCACCGAGTGATGTTGCCGAGGGTAACCGCCCTCCTGGCGCCGGTAGCCGATGGCAGGTTTCCCGGCTGGCGGCGCCAGCTTAGCCAGGCCAGTACTGCAAAGGCGATGGCTTCTTTCGCGTCCACATCAATTCCGTAATCGCCCGAAGTGGCAATTGCCGCATCAGGCAGGAAACCAGCCAGGTGGGCGAGGAGCACGGGGTTGTGCGCGCCGCCGCCGGAGACGATCAGCTCGGCCTCGCCGCCCGCGGCTTGCCGTACTCCGGCGGCGATGGTCGCGGCGGTCAGTACGGTGGCAGTCGCAATCAAATCCACCAGCCCGGTGCCAGACCGCATCATGCGTGCTATGAATTGCGCACCGTACTGTTCACGCCCCGCGCTCTTGGGAGGCTTGCGGCGATAGTAGGCATCCGACAGCAACCGGTCGAGCAGTTTGTGGTCGATCTTGCCCGACACCGCGATGCGGGCGCCGCGATCATAGCGGAGCTTACCGCCCGAATACTCCCTTACCAGGGCGTCGATCGCCATATTGCCCGGGCCGGTATCGAACGCGAGTACCTGCTCAGGTTTAGCGCTCGCCGGGATCACGGTAATGTTCGCAATGCCGCCGATATTGAGCGCCACGCGGGTGCGCCGCGGATGGCGGAACAGCAGGTAATCGACCAACGGAACCAGCGGCGCGCCCTGGCCGCCGGCGGCGATGTCGCGCGCGCGAAAATTCGCGACCACTGGAATTCCCGTGCGCTCGGCCACGACCGCCGATTCTCCAAGCTGCAGCGTATGCCTTCCACCGCTGTGGTAGACCGTCTGCCCATGGCAGCCGATCAGTTCCACCGCGCCATGGCGCCCGACCGCCGACTGGACCGCGCGGGCGTATATCTCGCCCAACTCGAAATTGAGCCGCGACACCCGCTCGATTTCGACCGGCTCCCGATACCACCGCAACAGCTCTTCGCGGATTCGGGCGGGATACGGAGTCGAGGTGAAACCGACGGTGCGGACCCGCCCGCGGACGATTTCTACAATTGCCACGTCGATGCCATCGAGCGACGTGCCGCTCATCACTCCGGCGACCTTCATCCCCTGCCTAACTCCCGTTGCAATTCCGCCAGCAATTGCAGCGCTTCGATCGGCCGCAGCTCGTCCAGATTGACGCCGCGAATCCGGGCGGCGATGCCGTAGCCCACCGGCTCGAACAGCCGTATCTGCACCGGCCCGACCGCCTCCGGCCTGGCGAGTTCTTCGGTCACCGCGTGCTCGGAGCGCTCGTGCAACTTCAGCACCTCGCGGGCGCGCTCGATCACCGCCAGCGGCAGGCCGGCCAGCCGCGCCACTTCGATGCCGTAGCTGCGATCCGCCCGGCCCGGCTCGACCTTCCGCAGGAAGATGATATTCTCGCCCGCCTCCTTCACCGACACGCGCAGGTTGCGCACGCCATCCAAAAGATCGGCCAGCTCGGTGAGCTCGTGGTAGTGGGTGGCGAACAGCGTCTTGGCGCGCGTGCGCGCGTGAATCTGTTCCACCACCGCCCAGGCCAACGCCAGGCCGTCGTAAGTCGCCGTGCCCCGGCCGATTTCATCCAGTACGATGAAGCTGCGCGGCGTTGCGGTATTCAGAATCACCGCCGTCTCGGTCATCTCCACCATGAAGGTGGAGCGCCCGCGCGAGAGGTTGTCGGACGCGCCGATGCGCGTGAAGATGCGGTCCAAAATCGGCAGCGCCGCCGATTCCGCGGGCACGAACGAGCCCATCTGGGCAAGAATCGCTATCAGCGCGGCCTGCCGCAGGTAAGTCGACTTACCGCCCATGTTGGGCCCGGTGATGATGGCGATCAGGTCGCTCGAATCGTTCAAGAATAGATCGTTGGGAATGAAACGGCCGGCTTCCTGGTCGGCGATCCGCTCGATCACCGGGTGACGCCCGGCTAGAATCCGCATCTCTCCGTTATCCGAAAACGACGGCCGATGATAGCGGTTTTCGGCGGCGACTTGCGCCAGCGCCGCTGTGGCATCCAGCTCCGCAACGGCGGCCGCGGTGGCGCGGATGCGCGGCGCTTCGGCGGCGGCCTCGCGGCGCACGGCACTGAACAGCTCTTTTTCGAGCGTCAGGATTTTCTCTTCGGCGTCGAGCACTTTGCGCTCGTAATCCTTCAGCTCCGGCGTGGTGAAGCGTTCGGCGTTGGCGAGCGTCTGTTTGCGCTCGTAATCGGCCGGAGCCAGGTGCTGGTTGGCGCGGGTGATCTCGATGTAATAGCCGAAGACGTTGTTGAAGCGCACTTTCAAAGATTGAATGCCGGTGCGCTGGCGCTCGCGGCTTTCGATCAGCGCGATGTATTGCTGGCCGTTGCGTTTGAGCCCGCGCAGCTCGTCCAACTCGGCATGATAACCGGCGCGCACCACGCCGCCGTCGGCGATGTCGAAAGGAGGCTCGTCGGCAATGGCGTCGAGAATCCGTTTGGTTACGTCCGTCAGCTCGTCCAACCGGTCGGAAAGGGCGCGCAGGCGGATGGCGCGCTGGGTATCGAAAGTTCGTTTCAGCGCGGGAATCTTTTCGAGCGAACGCCCGAGAGCCAGCACGTCGCGCGGACCGGCCGAGCCCAGCGTGATCTTGGCCAGCAGACGCTCCAGATCGAGAATGCCTCCGAGTTGCTTGCGCACTTCGGCGCGCAGGATGGTCTGGTCGAGCATTTCGCCCACGGCGTCCAGGCGCGCTTCAATTTCAGCCCGGTCGAGGGAGGGCCGCAGCAGGCGCTGGCGCAACAGCCGGCCGCCCATCCCCGTCAGGGTTTGGTCCAGCACGGCCAGCAGCGTCGGTTGTTTTTCGGTGGCGCGATCGGCGGCAAACAGCGGTTCGGTCAGTTCCAGATTGCGCACCGTCACCGCGTCTAGGATCATGGAATCGGCGCGGTTGAAGTAGGCCGGCCGGTCGAGATGATCGAGGGCCGCGCGCTGCGTATCGCGCAAATAATGCAGAATGGCGCCGGCGGCGGCGATAGCGGTATTGCGGTTGGCCAGGCCGCAGCCATCGAGCGAGAGCAGCTTGAAATGGTCGCGCAGAGTGCGGCCGGCGTAATCGGCGGTGAAGACCCAGTCTTCCAGATCGGTACGCACGTAGCGGCCGCCGGCACGGTCGAGCCCCGCCAGCAACGGCTCCTCGGCCGCGAACAGCACCTCGCGCGCGCCCAGTTGCTCCAGCGCGCCCGGCACTTCGGCGGGGTCGAGCTCGGTGGCGCGGAACTCGCCGGTGGAAACATCCACGTAGGCCAGCCCGGTAATGCCAGCGGCGCGCGCCACCGCGGCCAGGTAATTATTTTCGTGCGAGCGCACCAGGTTCCCGTCCATGGCCGTGCCGGGAGTCACGATGCGGGTGACCTCGCGCCGCACCAGTTTCTTGGCCAGCTTGGGATCTTCCATCTGGTCGCAGATGGCGACGCGGTAGCCTTTCTG
>JBEKZL010000277.1:0-9630 GCA_049509915.1 Bryobacteraceae bacterium
CATGCGGGTTCGCGAATTGGCGGAATGGCTGGGCGCCACCTTCGAGGGCGACGGCGAAAAGGAGCTGACGGACGTCGGCCCGCTGGAAACCGCGGGGTCGAGCGAAGTGGCTTTCGTGGGAAACCGGAAAGCCGCGGAGATAGCCAGGAGTTCGGCGGCGGGATGCCTGATCGTACCGCCGGAATGGCCGGAGGAGTACCGGACCCTTATCCGGGCGCAGGAGCCGCGCACGGCGTTCGCGCGGGCGGTGAGCCGCTTTCATCCCACCACGGAGCTTGCCCCGGGCATTCATCCGACGGCGGTAATCGGCAAGGACGTGACGGTGGGCGCGCTCAGCTTTATCGGGCCGCACGCGGTCGTCTCCGACGGCGCGCGCATCGGCGTCAGCGCCGCCATCGGGGCAGGCTGCTTCGTGGGCAAACGGGTCATGATCGGCGACGGTTCGCGTCTCTCTCCCAATGTGACGATTTACGACAACGTGGACATCGGCCGAAGCGTGATTATCCATTCCGGCGCGGTGATCGGGGCGGACGGTTTCGGCTTTGTGGAGTCGGGCGGCCGCTGGGAGAAATTTCCCCAGGTGGGGCGCGTCGAGATCGGCGATTTCGTCGAAATTGGCGCCAATAGCTGCGTCGACCGGGCCGCGTTGGGAGTGACCTCGATCGGCGAGGGAACCAAGCTCGACAATATGGTACACGTGGCGCACAACTGCCGCATCGGGTGCCACGTCGTCGTAGCGGCCCAGACCGGGTTCTCGGGCGGAGTGATTGTGGAAGACTATGCCGTGATCGGCGGCCAGGTCGGCATTGGCGACAAGGCTCGCATCGAGACGCGCGCCGTGTTGGGATCGGGCTGCGGGGTGCTGACTTCGAAAATCGTGCGCGGCGGCCAGACCGTATGGGGAACGCCGGCGCGCCCGCTGCGCGAACACCTGGAGCAACTAGCCAACCTGGCGCGCTTGCCCGACATGCGCCGGGAAGTAGCGGAATTACGCCGTAGAATCGCCGCGCTGGAACGCCAGCAGGCCGGTTTAGACTAGCCGCGCGGTGGTGCGGTGTGGTGGAGCAGAAATGGTGGGGCGGACGCCCTCGTCCGCGCGGGTCCCCCTGGACCCGCTCGCCGCTCCACGTAATCAAGCCCCTGCCGACAGCGATGCGCCCGCCGTCCCCATCCCCATCACCCCATTAGAATGAATCTTCAGTGCCCCAGCGCCGAGCCAAACCGCCCATACTCCAGCAAAAGCCGCCCGCGATCTCAGCCGGGCGCCTCAATGGGCTGATTTGCCTGGCGCTGCTGATCGCGACATTCGCCGTCTACGCCCCGGTTCGCCATTTCGATTTCGTCAATTACGACGATCCCGATTACACCACCGCCAACCCGCATGTCCGGCCGGGGCTGACGGCGCGGGGCCTCGAATGGGCGCTGACTTCACGGGACGCTGCCAACTGGTTCCCGCTGACCTGGGTCTCCCACATGCTGGATTGCCAGCTCTTCGGCCTCGAAAGCGGCTGGCACCATCTCGACAACGTCTTTCTGCATGCCCTGGCGGCGATTCTTTTGTGCATTTTTGTGCAGCGCGCCACAGGAACGCGCTGGCGCGGCGCCTTGGTAGCGTATTTGTTTGCCCTGCATCCGCTGCACGTGGAATCGGTGGCTTGGGTGGCGGAACGCAAGGATGTGCTCAGCGCCTGTTTCTGGTTTTTGACTTTGTGGGCGTACGTCCGATACACGGAGCGGCCGGGTGTCGGGCGCTATCTGGGGGTAGTCGCGCCGTTTTGCCTGGGCCTGTTGAGCAAGCCGATGGTGGTGACGCTGCCGCTGGTTTTGCTGCTGCTGGATTTTTGGCCGCTCGGCCGCCCGCGGCCAAAGCGAAAGCATGCGATTTGGGAAAAAGTTCCCCTGCTGTCCCTATCGCTCGCTGCCGCTGCCATCACCTACCTGGCACAGCAACGCGCTGGAGCGGTGAAGGCGCTGGGGCTCGGAATTCGCATCGAGAACGCGCTGGTTTCTTATTGCATCTACATCGTCAAAGCGTTTTGGCCGGTGCGGCTGGCGGTTTTCTATCCCTATCCGCGCGATTTTCCGGTGGCGCAAGTTGGCGGCGCTGGTTTGCTGCTGGCCGCCATCACCGCCGGTGCCGTCCTGCTACGCCGCCGCGCGCCGTATCTGGCGACCGGGTGGGGCTGGTTCTTGGTGACGCTGGTCCCGGTGATCGGCCTGGTGCAGGTGGGTGGCCAGGCGCGGGCGGACCGTTACATGTACATTCCCATGGTCGGCCTTTCCATCATGGTGATCTGGGGTGTGGCGGATGTGGTGGAAAAGCGGTGGGCCCATTCTCAAGCAAAGCTGCCGGTATTGGCGCTGGCCGCGGCATTGGCCATCGCTTGCTTCCTGCTGACCAGGAATCAGGTCGAGACGTGGCAAAACGGCGAAACGCTCTTCCGCCACGCGCTCGCAGTCACCGAAGACAATTCCGTGGCCAGCCACAACCTGGGCAGCTATCTCATGGCCTCGCCGGAGCGCCTGCCGGAAGCTATCCCGTACCTCGAAGCCGCCCTGCGTATCGATCCCGATTCCGCTCCCGCGCACACCGATCTGGGCACCGCTCTAGCCAAAATGCCCGGCCGCCTGCCGGATGCCATTGGGCAGTTTCAGGCCGCCGTTCGCCTGGCTCCGGAGGCGCCCATCCCGCACAACAACCTGGGCAGCGCCCTGACCGAAGCCGGCCGTTTGAGGGAAGCCATCGCCGAATTTGAAACCGCGCTGCGGCTCGATCCCGGCTACGACGAAGCCCGCCGCAACCTCGCCGTTGCCCAGGCCGGCGGCTCGGCCGAAGCCCGTCGCAGCCGCGGCATCGCCCTGCTCCAATCCGGCGATCCCTCCGGCGCTATCGCCGAATTCGAAGCCGCCCTCCGCATCGACCCCAACGACGGCGAAGCCCACAATCACCTGGGCGTCGCACTCTCCCGCTTCCCCGAGCGACAGCCCGAATCCATCGCCCATTTCGAAGCCGCCGTGCGACTAAGACCGCGCGATGCCGACGCGCAGTACAACCTCGGCGTAGCGCTGTCCGGTATTCCCGGCCGTCTTCCTGAAGCCTTGCGTCATCTGGAGGAAGCCCAGCGTCTGAAACCCGATCCGGAACTGGAGCGGGCCATCGCGCGGCTGCGGGCGGAGCGGCCGTAAAACGGGCTTCGACGGCGCGGCCGAAAGCTGGAATTTCGTCGCCATCGCGCCCAGCACCCGCCCCAAAACCGAGGATGTCCTGGGTACCTCCGCTCCCGAGTCCATTCGCGACGACGCCGAGCGGGCGCTTACCAACGTCGAACAGCGGATTTGCCGCCCGCATCGAGTCGCTAGATTTCTAAACCGCGGCAGCGGTTCACGTCCGTTTCGAAAAAACAACCCGCTATCCGGTTCCCGGTGAAGTCCGCTACAATCGGCAGGCGAATGACCAGTACGGCCTCGCGCGACGATGGTCACACTGGCGGCCCAACGGTCAATTCCATCCTGGACAGCCTTCCGGCCGATGATGATGCAGAGCGCATTCAAAGCGCCGATTTCCACCACGCCCTGCGGCACTGAAGCGGCTGCCAACAGTACCAGCGCAGAATGTACTACAATGTAGTGCATGAAGAGCGAAGTCTACAGTTGGCGCGTATCGACCGACCTCAAGACCAGCTTGGAGCGTGAGGCGCACCGCCGCAAGATATCGCTTTCCGCGGTTCTGGATTTGGCCGCCCGAGATTGGCTAAACAAAAGCGGCGCGGAGCCAGGAGGCGACGAGGAGCAACGTCGTCTTCGGAAGGCCGCATCGAAGTGCTTCGGGGCTCTCGCGAGCGGCAATGCGCATCGATCGGAAAACGTACGCGACGCTGTGCGTCAACGTCTGCGGCGGCAGCATGCCCGCTGATGCTCTGATCGATACAGGCGCTATTTTGGCGCTGCTGGACAAAACGGACCTTTGGCATCCGATCTGCGTGGAGGCATTTGGGCAATTCCGACTGCCTCTGCTAACCTCCGAAGCGGTGCTGACGGAGTTGTTTCACCTGGCAGGCGATAGTCGGCGCGAGATGGAGGCCGCATGGCGGCTGGTGCGATCCGGCGCCATCGAGCTTGCGACGATCGACGATTCAGAACTCCCGCAAATTCAAGCACTGATGTCGCGCTATTCGGACTGCCCGATGGATTTCGCTGATGGAACTTTGGTATATCTGGCGAAGCGTGAGGGACTGTCGACAATCTTCACCGTGGATCATTCGGACTTCAACACGTATCGAATCGAAGGACGCCGCCGGTTCCGTGTGCTTCCGGCGGGCCGGCCGTAGCCGCCGGGCTGACGTCAGCTTCACCGGCGATCCCGGTTTGGCGGCCGAGCCGGTAACGGGGCCTGGTACAGGAACACGAAGCGCGCCCCGTCCCAAAGATAGTAGCGGATGCCGCGAAACCGTGTTCTGTGATCGTCCGGGGCAACGTCGATGTCGCCTTCGGCACCAGCAGGCGGCTGGCCGCGGTATGGATGAGACCGCGCCACCCCGTCGATGGCGGCCCGACGCTGATAATGCCACAAGGGAAGTCATGGTACAACTCACCGGTCCGTGCATTCCACATGAAGGGGTATCCGCAGCCTGTCCCACAGGTGCAAGTATGAATGATCCATTCGCCGGCGAAGTTCGGCCTTGCCTTCCCGAAGATCAAGCGTCGAGGTTCTTCGGTATCGCCGATGCACCGCGGATCGCCGTCGGGAAATAGTTCGCCCAGCCCAACCTTTTTGAAGGCGGGCATGGAAACCCTGCCTCGATAGAAAGCGGCGGGGGTACTGTTGGGGACGGGGTGGCTGGTCCGGCACCGTTTGGGCGCCTGGTATCCCGACGATCTGGAATCGAACGATCAATCAGAATGAGACGCGCACGCCGGAATCAACCTGCCTAATAAGTGTACCGCCCGCCTGCGCAGCATCTTATCCGACAAACTCCCCCCTTCCCCAGTCCCGGTATTTCCTCAGCAACTCATAAATCACCACCCCGCCCGCCGTCGCTACGTTCAAAGAATGCTTCTTTCCCAGCATTGGAATCCTTACGTGGGTATCGCACAAGGCCGAAACCTCCGGCCGGATGCCGTCCACTTCGTGTCCGAAAACCACGCAGACGGGGAAGCGCGGCACCCAGTCGTACAGATCCACGGCGTGCACGCTGGTTTCGATGGCGGCCATCTCCACTCCTCGCTCGCGCAGGGCCTCCAGCATCGCCACCGCGTCCCAACCGTGTTCCCAAGCCACGGTTTCCTCCGCGCCCAAAGCGGTTTTGCTCAGCGCTTTCTTGGGCGGCCGCCCGGTGATCCCGCACAGGTAGAGCTTTTGCACCGCCGCCGCGTCGGCGGTGCGGAAGAACGAGCCTACGTTATACAGGCTGCGCACATTGTCGAGCAGGACCGAAACCGGAAGCGCGCGGATCGGCTGGTAGCGTGCGCCCGCCGCAGTAGCTTGAAAGGGTAGCCTTTCCATGCAAACTTGAGCCCGCTTTCCGGCGCCCTGTTACACTGAAGGCGTGGCGGCCATGCTTTCCATCGTAATTCCGATTCACAATGAGGAGCACTCGATTTTGCCCCTCTACGACCGCTTGTCGGCGGTTCTCGACGGCGTGCGCCGGCCCTACGAGATTCTGTTCATCGACGATGCTTCCACCGACCGCAGCTTCGAGTTGCTGGCCAACCTGGTCGAAACCGACGGCCATCTGAAAATCATTCGCCTCCGCCGCAACTTCGGCCAGACAGCCGCGCTGTCCGCCGGTTTCCACGAAGCCAAGGGCGACATCGTCATCGCCATGGATGGCGACCTCCAGCACGCCCCCGAGGACATTCCGGCGCTGCTGGCCAAGATCGACGAAGGTTTCGACATCGCCAGCGGCTGGCGCAATCATCGCGTGGATAACGCCCTGCTGCGCAAAATCCCCTCGCGTATCGCCAATTGGATGATGGCCAAAGCTTCGGGCGTCGACCTGCGCGATTTTGGCACCACCTTCAAGGCCTATCGCGCCGAAGTGCTGAAAGACGTCAACCTCTACGGCGAGTTGCACCGCTTCATTCCGGCCCTGGCCAGCTTTTATGGGGCCCGAATCGCGGAGGTGCCCATCCGCAACACGCCCCGCGCCTCTGGCGATTCCCACTACGGCATCGGCCGCACTTTCCGCGTGCTGTTCGACATTCTGACCATCAAGTTCCTGCTCAAATACTTCACCCGGCCCATGCACTTCTTCGGGCTGCTGGGGCTGATCGGCACCACCTCGGGCGGCGGCGTGCTGCTATGGCTCGCCATCGAGAAGTTGATGGGCATCGACATCGTCGTCGAGCACGGCCCGCTCATGTTGGCCGCCGGCCTGGCTCTGCTGGGCGGCCTGTTGATGTTCTCCACAGGCCTTCTCGGCGAAATCCTGATGCGCACCTATTTTGAAAGCCAGGATCGCCGTATCTATGCCGTGCGCGAAATCCTCACCCGCAAACAGCGCGGGCTGGCCGGCGGCACGCGATAAGAACGCAGCACGATGGGGCCTGTGCGGGTACCGGCCCGTCTACCCTTCGCGTAGTCGCCGCAGGGCATCCTCACCGGCGCGCACAAGGGCGGGAGATCGATTTGTACCACGTCCCAAAGCCGATCTGCCCGAATGGCGTCATACTCGTGACGCGGCCGGTTTCCGAGCGCTCTTATCTCGCGCCAGGGCTGCCCCGGTACAAGGGATGAGGCCGTGTCTCCCAGCTTTGCCGCGGCTTCGCTGATCCGTTCGAGGCAGCGCTCGACCGCATCGTAGGTCTTCTGGTCCCCTTCGAACGCGGCGGCGTCCATTCCGGCGACGTAACGTTCGATGGCCTGCACGTTCTCTATGATTTCTTCCAAGCGCCGGGCGGGTCTTTCAAAAGGCAAGGGCGCGGTCCCGGTCGATCTCGGCATGCAAACGCTCCTTGCGCACCGGCTCTTCGATGACATCCACCCCGCGGCCCAGAATTTCGCACAGGCGCCCTTCGATCTCGCTCAGGCGGCTGAAATAATGCAGACCAGGAGCCGAGAATCCTTCGCCCAGCCGCACCGCAACATCCACATCGTGCGTTACTTCCTCCCCTCGTGCGACCGAGCCAAACAGCGACACGCTCAACACGCCCGCCCCGCGGAGTTCCTGTTCGTGCGCCCTCAGCGCGGCTACGACGTGGTCGCGTTCCATGGAACCAATTTTGCACAACTTCAACTCGCAGGCAACCGCGTGCAATGGGGCCCCGTTGGGGTACACTAAGAGTACTGGGCGTTTTACGGGCGCCCGCAGGTTGTGACCCTACCTCCGGCCGATCCACATCTCGAAGCTGTGCGCCATTCCGAAAAGCCGCCGCTGCGCGACGATTTTCGCTTTGCCGCCAACAAGATCGCCGTTTTTCAGTACCTCACCGTCGTCATCTTCGTTATCCTGGTTTCCGCCTTTTGGCGCCTGCAGGTGCAAAACCCCCAGTTCTACGACGAGCGCGCCGTCGCTAATAGTGTCAAATCGGTCCCGATCCCGGGTCCCCGGGGCCGTATTCTCGATCGCGAAGGGCGCGTCATTGTTGATAACCACGCGTCGTTTTCCCTTCGCCTGGCGCGGGAGCTTCTAAAAGAGGGGCACCTCAAACCGATCGCCCAAGGCCTCGACCTCGACTACGACGACTTGGTGGCCCGCGTCCGCCGTTATCGCCATCGCCCTAAATACGAGGCCCTCCCCCTCAAAGAGGAGCTCACCCCGCTCGACTTGGCGTTCGTCGATTCCCATCGCGACTTTTTCCCGGAACTGTTCACCATCGACTCCCAACGCCGCCTCTATCCCCAGAACGGCATGCTGGCCCACGTCCTCGGCTACACCGGTGAAATCACGGAAGCGCAACTGGATCAGCCGGAATACGCCAAGTACGATCAGGGCGCCGTCATCGGGCAGTTCGGCATCGAACAGCAATATAACGACGTTCTGATGGGACAGGACGGCCAGCGCCAGGTGATCGTGGATAATACCGGGCAGGTCCGCCAGCAGCTCAAGGAAAAACCGGCGGTCGCCGGCAAGGACCTCAAACTGACCATCGACCTGGATTTGCAGGCCGTCGCCGAGCTATCGCTCGAGGGCCGCAACGGCGCCGTGGTTGCCCTGGACCCGCGCAACGGCGAGGTCCTCGCCATGCTCAGTCATCCCGCCTTCGACCCCAACAAGTTCGCCGTCCGCATTCGCGCCGCCGATTGGAAGGAAATCCGCGACAACCCCGATAAGCCCATGCTGAACCGCGCCATTCAGGCGCAGCAGGCGCCCGGCTCCACGTTCAAACCGACTGTAGCCCTGGCCGCGCTAGAAACCGGGACCATCGACGAGCAGTTCTCCGTGCATTGCGCCGGCGGCGCTTCTTTTTACGGCGATTACCATCGCTGCCATCTCAAGGGCGGGCATGGCACCGTCAGTCTGCACCGGGGCATCGTGCAGTCCTGCGACGTCTATTTCTATACCGTCGGCAATATGCTCGGCATCGACAAGATCGCCTACTATGCCGACCTGGTCGGCTTCGGCCGGAAGACCGGCATCGATCTGCCCAACGAGAAGGAAGGCACGGTGCCCTCCACCCAATGGGCCATGCGCAATTACCACCGCAAGTGGTATGCCGGAGAGACTATTTCCGTCGCTATCGGCCAGGGTCCGGTTACCGTCACTCCCCTGCAACTGGCCCGCGCTATCGGCGGGATTGCCATGGGCGGCGCGTGGCAACAGCCGCACCTTGTCCAAACCGCCAAAGTGGACAAACCCGTCACCTGGAACCTGGACCCTGTTCATGTCAAAGACGTGGTCGACGGCATGTACGGGGTGGTGAATGAGTGGGGCACCGGCGTCCTGGCGCAGATTCCCGGGCTGCAGGTTTGCGGCAAGACCGGTACCGCGCAGGTGGAATCCTCCGGCTTGGCTAAAGCCACCGGCGGCGTAGCTAGCCAGCCCAATGCCTGGTTCGTCGGCTTCGCCCCCTGCTACGCCCCCGAAATCGTGGTGGCAGCTATCTGGGACCACGGCGCCGAAGGCCCCTATGTCGCCCCCATCGTGCGCGACATCTTGAAGGCCTATTTCGACAAAAAGACGCGCCTCACCATGCTCCAGCAACAACAATCCGCGGAAGCCGCCCGCCTCGCCACCGTCAGCCGGTTGGATCTTCCCGGCCCCCCGGGACCACGATGAGTCGTCACCTCGCCGTTCGCGATATCGACTGGCCGTTGGTGCTGATCGCCCTGGTTCTCTGCGCCGTCGGAGTCCTCCAAATCTATAGCGCCACCCTCGATACCGAATTTCACAGCGCCTGGTGGCGCCAGATCCTCTATGTAGCCGGCGGTTGGATGCTGATGCTCGTGATCCAGGAAATCGATTATCACACCCTGCTCCAATACGTCCCCGGTTTATACATCGGCAGCGTTCTGGCCCTGGTGGCGACTTTTGTCCTGGGGCAATCGGCATTCGGCTCCCGCCGCTGGATTCCGCTCGGTCCCGTGCATCTGCAGGTATCGGAATTTGCCAAGTTGGTGATAATCTTGTTAGTGGCACGCTATTTAACGGAATTGAGGACGGAAGTTCTTGAGATCCGCGAGATGCTGAA
>JBEKZL010000278.1:0-9623 GCA_049509915.1 Bryobacteraceae bacterium
TGGACTGTGCGCGGCGCCAACGCCATCATAGCCCTGCGATGCTGCTATCTCAATGGTCGATTTGAGGACTACTGGGAGTCGCGCTGCGTCGCGTAAGCTCCACTTCTATGTCGCGCACCCGCCCATGTGACCTGCCGAATGCTTCGCCATGGCTCATTTCAGTGAGCCCCGGGCCGGGATGGTCCCTTTCAGCCTGATGTCGCGCGACGACGACCCCAGATAGATCGCGCGGCTCCCTTCCGGCATTATCCAATCGTGCGCGGCGGTGGACCAATAGGAGAGCGCCCTCGCGCCGATGTGGATGGCCACCTGTCTGCTTTCACCCGGCTCGATTTCGACGCGCCCGAAACCCGCCAGCGATTGCGGCGCGAACTCTACATCGCCACCGGCTGGCGGACCTATGTATGCCTGCGCTACCTCGGCGCCCCTTCGCGCACCCGCGTTGTGAAGAGTGAAAGCGACATCGACGCCATCGGCGCCGCGCTTAACGTACAAGTGCGAGTATTCAAAGCGCGTATAGGACAGGCCGTGGCCAAACGGAAACAGCGGCTGAATATTCTGCCGGTCATACCAGCGGTAGCCAACGGCGATGCCTTCCGAGTACGTCGCCGCCCGCGTCTCCCCATTCGTTTCGCCCGGACCGCGCGCCGGAGCGAAACGCTCGGGATGTCCGGCTGCGCGCGCCGGAGCGTCTTCGATGCGCGCGGGAAACGTGACCGGCAGTTTGCCGCCCGGGTTGGCGCGGCCCAGCAGCAGGTCGGCCGTCGCCCAGCCTCCCTCCTGGCCTGGATACCACATCTCCAGGATCGCCCGCACTTCGTCTTTCCATGGCATGGCCACCGGGCCGCCCGTGTTCAGCACCACCATGGTTCGCGGGTTCGCCGCGGTGACCCGCCGGATGAGCTCGTCCTGGCTCTCGGGCAGTTCTATCGTGCCGCCCGCCCCGCTCCAGGCGAAGACCACCGCCGTCCGCGCGGCCCGAGCGGCAGCCACCGCGGCATCCAGATTTGTTTGGCGTAGATCGGGCGTCATCCAAGCGAAGCGTATGCTCAGCGGGGCGGTCCCGGTGGAACTGGCCGTCAGCTCGACCAGATGCGCTCCGGCCGCCAGGCGAATCGTGGTGCGCGGATTGTCGCGCCCATCGGTGGTGGGAACGATGCTCGACCACTTCTTGGCGGCCGCGCTTCCGCCCGCGAAACCGAACCCGCCGGATCGGCCGAGCAGTTGCCCATCGACCGCAATTGTCCCGCTCCCTTGGGCGCCATTGCCGTAGGCCGCCTGCGCGGCGAAGGCATACTCGCCATCGCCCGGCGCGGTCAACGTTCCGCTCCACACGTACTCGGTTCCCGGCGGCAATGCGGTGGGTCCGTGAAAATTGAGCGTTTCATCCACTTCGGTGGTGCCGGTATCCGGGGTGGTCTGGCGCCGTACCAACCCCGGCCGGCCGCCATGAGAGAGCGCCGGCCCGGGAATCGCCACGCCTGTCAGATCCCCACCGCAAGCGTAGACGATATGGGCCCGCGGCGCGATCTTCCGGAGCGCGGCCAGCGGAGAAACCAGCCGGGCCGGGAATCCCGCCGCCCGTTCGCCCATGAATCCTGCCGCCACCTGCCCGCCGGTCGGGCCGATCACCGCCAGCGACGCCAGATCGGCTGCCGTCAGCGGCAGCGCCGCGCCTTCGTTCCTAAGCAGCACCGCTCCCTGTTCGGCGATCTCCCGCACTACTTTCGCGTCGGCTCCGATATCGATCGACGCCGGTCGCACGGCCGGTTTCCCGTCGAGCAGGTGAAACCGGTCCATCTGGCCCAGAATGCGCTCCACCGCCTGGTTAATGGCGGAGACCGGAATGGCGCCGCTCCCGATGGCGACCTTCAACCCGCCCGCGAAATACGGGCCGCCCGGTCGCCCCGCGATCTCCCGCCCCGGCATCTCTAAATCCGTCCCGTTGACGATCCCCGCCGGGCTCCGCACCGCGCCCCAGTCCGACGTGACGAAACCGCTGAATCCCCACAGCCCCCTCAGCACGCCGTTCTCGAGTTCGGAATTCCCGCATGCCCACGGACCATTGATCCGGTTGTAGGCGCACATCACCGAAGCCGCCCCGGACTTCACCGCGGCCTCGAAGGCGGGCAGGTAAATTTCGTGCAGCGTGCGCTCGTCGACAATTACCGCGTCCGACCCGTTGTATCCCGCCAAATGCTTCACCTGCGCCATGATGCCCTGGCTCTCGATGCCCGCCACCTCGGCCGCGGCCAGTTGCGCGTTCAGCCACGGGTCTTCGCCGAAGCTGGTGTGATTGCGGCGAAACAGGGGGTCGCGGACGATGTTGACGTGCGGCGCCAGCAGAATGTCCTGCCCGAGCGCTCTGGCGTCGCGGCCCATCACCACGCCGAACTGCCGCGCCGCCTCCACGCTGAATGTGGCCGCGAGGTTCACCGGCGCCGGCATGGCAGTGGCATCTTTATCTACGTTGATCCCGGCCGGCCCATCCGCCAGGCGCAGGGGAGGGATTCGCAGCCGTGGCAATCCCGGCCAGTAACCCGCCTGCCCCAACTCATTCGGATCGCGCGCGCCGTGAACCAGGGAAATCTTCTCGTCCAGCGTCATCCGCGCCACCAGCGCCCGCACCTTTTCCGCGGACGGCTTTGAGTCACCCAAACCGCTCCCTGCCGCCGGGCATATCGTCAGCAGTGCCAGTATCCAGGCGCGCTTCACCACTCCCGGTCGGCGCCCACCGTATCCAAATGGAAAGGCGCCGAGGCGATATTGCCGCCCCATGCCACCTCCAGCTTCGCCGCCAGTGCCGCGGTCCTGGTCAGCGTCAGTTTGCAATTGGCCGGCGGAGCGGGTGCTTTGGCCATCGTCATCGGTATGCGGCCCAGGTCCAATTTCGGATCGTAAGCCGCCGCCCTGGCGCCGGTGGCCTTGTTGATGGCAAGCTGCCACTGTGCGCCATCGGCCAGCACGTAGAGCGTGTAGTCGCCCTTGGGCACCTGGAAGCCCTTGAACGCCAGATCGGCATCGGTGTGGAAGGCCGCATTCAGGCGGGTCTTCGCCGTCGGCGCCACATATTTCACCGCGATGGTCTTGCTTTCAATTGTGACGGACGTCTGCTCCGCCAACTGGGCAAAGGCCGCCGCCGCTAGAAAGCCGATCGCAACCGCCCGCGTCAAACCTAAATTCCGCATTGCTTCTCTCCAGATCCGAACTGAAATCGCGCCCGCCCTACTCGCCGGACTGAACGCTCTGTTCCTTCTTCTTCGGTACACCCTTCACGTGGCAATCCTGGCACTTCACCCAGTGGACGTTGTGCCTGCTGTCTTTCGACGCGAAGCTGGTGTCCATCTTCTCCACGTCCAGGCCGCAATTCGACATCTTGGGATGGCAGGTGGCGCACGAAGCCCGCGTCTTCTGCCCGTGCTGCGCGTGGCAAGCCAGGCAACTGATGCCTTCATGCACGCCCAGCCCCGTCCGGTCGTCGCCAGAGCCCACTTGCATGGTGGCCACCGGCGCGTGGCACTGGTAGCAGAGCGCCTGCCGCCGGTCCGGGCTCATCTTCACCGCGCGAGCGCCTTCGAGCATCGCCGGCAGCGGCAATTCCGACACCGGAATGTACTGCTCGGTGCGGCGGTCGAACCATGCCAGTGATGGCCTCGCGATTTCCTGCGATGGGCCGGGCACGCGCCCCTCCACGCTGGTTTTCGTCAACTGAGGCCCTTCCCTGTGCATCTCGTGGCACGTCAGGCACGGCATAGTCGGCTTGTTGGCCAGTTCCGGCCGCGCCAGGCGCCACGGGCCCTGACGATTCACCGGCATTACCAAATCCCGAATTCCGCCTTCAAAGTGCATGCCGTGACAGCGCAGGCAATCGTCCATTGGCATGTTCTTCGAGTTGTGCGCCTTGTCGAGAAAGATGCGCGCGTAGCTGGCGCCGTGCGGCCCCGTCTGCCACGCCGCGTATTCCTGCCGATGGCACTCCTGGCACCGCTCCACCATCGTCTGCACGTATTGATTCGGGAAGCCGATCTGCTCCGGCAGGTCGCCGCGCAGGTGCGCATACACCCGCGTGGCGTTGTTCCAATGGAACCGGGCGTCCATGGTGAGGGCCCCGCCGTGGCACTTTTCGCAAGCGATTCCACGGTGACTCGACAAATGCCACGTGTCGTAAAGCGTTTGCATCTCGTGGCAATTCAGGCAGCCCGTCCCGCCGCCTGATTCGTAATAAAGGCTCGCCCCCGGAACCGAGAGCAGCACCGCCGCCACAATGAGAGCGGCGATTGCAATTGCCCGCCTCACGAGCGCACCCTGGTGCCCTTCCACGCTTCGAGCAGGTTGTGCGAGGCGCGGTAGGCGTTGGCCAAAATCGTCAGCCCCGGGTTGAACCCGCCATTGGTCACGTGTACGCTGGCGTCGATAACGTACACGTTGTCCACGTCATGCACGCGGCAATCTTTATCCACCACCGAGGTTTTCGGGTCGTTCCCCATGCGGCAGGTTCCCGCCTGGTGCTGCCCACCGCTCAGTGCGTTCGAAACCGCCCGCCGCCAGGTTTGCGCCGCCCCGGCTTCCTTCAGCCACGCTTCCGCTTTGCCGGCCAGGAACTTGGCGATCTCGAGCGTGTGCGGGTGTTTGTGGCCGGACAGGCGCGCCACCGGAATACCCCAGTAGTCCT
This sequence comes from Bryobacteraceae bacterium, assembly GCA_049509915.1. Classification (GTDB taxonomy): domain Bacteria; phylum Acidobacteriota; class Terriglobia; order Bryobacterales; family Bryobacteraceae; genus JBEKYD01. Next base: position 4,673 of record JBEKZL010000278.1, read on the forward strand.
TCACCTTGGGGTCCGCCTGGACGCGCGCGTCGAACATGGGCATCTCCTGCACCGGCCCCATCACCGATATGGTTCGCTTGTAAGCCGTCCGCACAAACTCTTTGTGCTCCGGGCCCCAGCGCGAAACCCAGGCCGGCGTCAGGCTCAGGAACTGATAGGGAAGGCGGATGAATTCGTTGGCCAGCATACCGCCGCCGGCTAGATTCGGATTGCCGTGGCTGTAATCGCAGATGGCGATGGATGCGCCCGGCCCCACGTCGTCGTAGGTATCGAAATCGAACTGCCCGACGGCCGCCGGATAGGTGTGCGAATGCAGATTCCTGCCCACCCAGTCGTAGCGGTTGCCGAGCCCGTTGGGAAACAGCTTATGGCGGGTATTCAGCAGCAGGCGCGCCGATTCCACCGCTCCGGCGCACACGATCACCAGGTCGGCGGTCTGTTCCTCCAGGCGGCCACTGGTGTCGTAATACGATACGCCCTTGGCTTTCCCGCTCCCGTCCAGCAGAATCTCGCGCACCATCGCGTCCGTGCGCAGCTCGCAATTTCCGGTGGCCAGGGCCGCCGGAATCACCGTGTTGTGGGTTCCCGTCCGCGCGCTCAACTCGCACGCAAAGCCCACGCACCAGCGGCACCGCATGCAGCTTCGCCGCCCGTTATAGGGCACGCTGTTGCGTAGCATGGGAATGTAGAACGGGTGCAGGCCCAGGCGCCGCGCGGCCGGCTCCAGCGTCAGGTGCTCCTTGTTGGCGGATAGCGGTGGCATGGGCAGCGGCTTGCGTCGCGGCGCCTTAAATATGTTGCCGGTGTCGTCTCCCGATACGCCCATTTCCCACTCGGCCTTCTCGTAATACGGCTCCAGGTCTGAATAGGATATGGGCCAATCTTCGAGCGTGCTCCCCGCCACCGCGCCATAGGTGGAGCGCATGCGGAAGTCCTTCTCCATGTAGCGCCACGCCATGGCGCCATAGCTGAACGTGCCGCCTCCCACGCACGCCGCGTTGTTGGAATAGGCCGCTTCGCTCGGGTAGACGATCTGCTCTCCGTGCTCGTCCACGGAGACGCGCGGGTTGCGCTCGTCATCCGGGCCGAAGGCGTTGCCCAGCACCGTGATGCGCTGGTTATGCAAATCGTCCTTGCGGCAATCGGCCGCCGAATACCACTTGCCGCGTTCCAGCACGGCTACCGTCAAACCCGCCGTGGCCAGCTCCTTGGCCACTACGCCGCCGCCCGCGCCCGCTCCCACGATCACCGCATTCACGTGTTTCAGAGCCATCGCGTCATCCCACTTTGGGCTGGTCTTCGTAGTGCTGCCGGCCGCGCACCGGGGGAAACGGCAGGCCCACCATTTTCCAACTCACCCTGTTGCGGTTGCCGCCGTGGCGCGGATCGCCGTAGAAACCCTGGCGGGTGTGGGCCAGAATCAGGTCAAAGAACTCACGGGAATTCTCCTCGACTTCGATCAGCGCCTGGGTCTGCTGGTCGGGGCCCAGTTCCGCGAAACGCTTCCCGAACTTGGCCCGGCTCGCCCGGTCCACGCCGGCAAGGCCCTGCCGGTAGGCCTTCTGGTATCGCTTGAAATGGCGCGTCAACTGGATGTCGATATAGTCCACCACCCGGGCCTGGCGCGCGCCGGCATCCCGGTCGGCGGGGATGATCTGCTCCGCGATAGCCTCCACGGTTTCGGCCTCGGCGGCGGTAAAGAAGCGCCAGGCGCCTTTCCGCTCGCTTCGGCGGAAGCCGGCGATCACACCCGTCACCGCCCCGGAAATGCCCGCCGCCAGAAAGCTGCGGCGCCCCAACATGAATCTGTTGCAAGACATGAAATTCCAATCCTGGCCACGGGCGAGCCGAACCGAGACCAACAAACCGAGAGTCTTATCGGTGTTTATCGGTGTTCATCCGTGGCTATCCTTCTTTAGCCCTACGAATTGGTCAGAATACGGTGTACGATCTCGGCGTTCTCCCGGACTTCGTCCTTGACGCGCGGGAACATGCCAACATAAACGGCGTCGATCGGCTTGATACTTGCGAAAGCCGTGCGGAAGGCGTGTTCGATGCCGCGGTCGGGAATGCGTCCGGCGGCCAGAATTTTGAACGCGAAGCAGGGCTTCTTGGTCTGCCGTATGGCTTTGTACATGCGCGCCGGGTCGCTCTGCATGTAGATGTCGCTGGTCATCTCCATGATTTCGCCGTTCAGCGCTTTCTTCCATTCGTCGGTGGTCCGGGTGCGGTTGTACACGCAGCCGGAATAGAAATCCACGTCCCAGCCTTCCGATTCCACCAGGTCGATGATCTCCGGCTTGTGCGTGCCCACTCCCACCATCACGCCCAGGTCGCGAGCCCGCTTGCACCATTCCTTCACCGTGTCCATCTCGCCGGTCTGGAAGGCCTTATCCACCACTTCCCCTTGCCTTTGCAGCGCCAGCGGCTTGAGCGTCTTCACCAGCATGGCCGAATCCACCCCGGCGGTCACCTGGATGATCAGGTGCATCTTGCCGCCTTCGGCTTGGAACCGCGCCCAATCCTGCGGCGCGCGGTCCAGGTGAACGTAGTTGAACGCATTGATTCCGAAGCGGTTGCACTGGTGCATGACGTTGCACACGCGGTCCGCCGTGTACCACTCTTTCATCACCGTGCCCAAGGTATTGTTATAGTGCGCGAACCCGTAAAACGGGTTGACACCGAGAACCATGCGGCTGATCTCGACGTTGCCGAACTTGATCTTCGGCACCTGGATCTGAGAAGCCGGAACCGCCGGCCCGGTCGCCGCCGCCGGAGCCTGCGGCGCCCCCGGGGGCATATTCTGGGCCTGCGCCGACGTTACGCCGGTCAGACCGGCCGCCAGGGCCGCGCTCGATTGCAGAAAACCTCGACGCGTGTTCGACATTCGCACAACCTCCTCGGGGAACTTTCGCCGTTTTGGCGCCAGCCGGCCGGCCACCGGCCACGCGCAGCGAAAAGACAATTCAGGTCCTATTATCGTTTGTAGCACGATTCACGCCGGCGGATGAACCGCCGGCGAGGCCAGCCTGGAATGCTGCGGCGGCGTACGCGCGGTGGCGCAAGTGCTGAACCATCTCGATTCGGGCGCCAGCACGGAGGTGCTCGAACAGATCGCCGCGGAGGATCCGGGGCGGGCGCAGAACATCCGCCAACTCATGTTCCTGTTCGCCGATCTGGTGAACGTCAGCGCCGAGTCGCTCAAGACTCTGCTGGCGCGCGCCGACCGCAAGATGTTCACGCTGGCACTGAAGGGCGCCGAACCGAAAAGGAAAAAAACACGTCATGAGCCTTATGTCGAACCGGTCCGCCGAAATGCTGGAGGAAGACCTGACGGCCTTGGGGCCGGTCCGCGTACGCGACGTCCAGGGAAGCGCAGCAACAGGTGATGACGTTGGCGGCGCAATTACAAGCCGAAGGACTCATCAGTCTGCAGCCGGCTTCGAACGAGCAATACGTGGTACAGACGCTGCGCGCCAACCTTCCTCGCTCGAAGCCCTGCTCAGGCGGCCGTCTGTTCAGCCGTCGGAGTCTCCAATCCCCGAGCGGCGACACGCTGGGATCTGGGCATGGGGCTTGGGAGCAAGCGCGCCGAATTGAGGATGAACAGCAGTTCGGAGCTGACGTGGATCAAGGCAGCCAGCACCGGATTCAAATATCCAAACGCTGCCAGCCCGACGCCGACTCCATCGACGGCCAGGGTTCCGGCGAAGTTCGTCATGATGATGCGGTTCGTCCGGCGGGCAAGCCGGATCACCTCAACCAACTTCAGGAGGTCGTCTCCGAGGAGCAGGACGTTGGCGCTCTCGCGCGCCACTTCGGTGCCGGAGCCCATGGCGATTCCGACGTGGGCCTCCATGAGCGCGGGAGCGTCATTAATGCCATCGCCGACCATGGCGACCGTCTTGCCTGAGCCGCGAAGTACTTGAACCCGCTCCAGCTTCTGCTGGGGCAGAAGTTCCGCCTCCACTTCATCCACTTGAAGTTGGTTTCCGACCGCCCGGCCGATCGGTACCGTATCCCCTGTGAGGAGTATGGTTCTGATCGACATCTCCTGCAGCGCTCGAACAGCCTCCACCGCCCCGGGCCTCAGAACGTCGGCAACCCATATGCTGCCCAAATGATCGCCCCCCTGCGCCACCAATATTTCGGTGTAGGAATCGTCGTCGACGGGAGGAATGGAAACTTCCACGCCATGCGCCAGCAAAAATGCTCTGCTTCCGACCACAGTTTCCTCTCCGTCTACGCTGCAGGAAATACCCTTACCGGGCGTATAGGAAAACTCTTCCGGATCGACCAACGTGAGGGCTACCCTGTTGGCCATTCTTAAGATGGCGCGCGCCAATGGATGTTCGGAATACCGCTCCGCGCTGGCGGCAACACGCAGTAATCGTTCGCGCTCGATTTCCGCGCAAGGTTCGATGGATACGACCTCGGGATTTCCGAGGGTGAGAGTGCCGGTCTTATCGAGGACCACGGTATCCACTTTGCCGAGGGCCTCTAGGTACAAGCCGCCTTTGACAATCGCGCCGTGCCGCGCGGCGCGTCCAATGGCGCCAAGAATGGCCAGCGGCGTACCCGCCGCAATACCGCACGCGCCCGCCACAATTACCACCGAAATCGTAGAGCGGGCGTTGTGCGTGAGGAGGAATGTGAAAAGCGCGCAGGTCAGCGCGAAATAGACCAGGTAGCCAGCCAGGCGGTCCGCCGTCTTTTGAATCGGAGCGCGCGAGCGCTTGGCCCGTTCCACCGCCTCGACGATCCTCCCGAAGGCCGTGTCGCGGCCAAGGGCTCCGGTCTGAATCTCGAGGATCCCGGACTGATTCACCGTTCCGGCATAAGCGCGAGAACCGGGAATCTTCTCAACCGGCATGGATTCGCCGGTGATGGCTGCCTGGTCGACGAACGAGTGGCCGCCCACCACCACGCCGTCAACGGGCACGCGGCCGCC
>JBEKZL010000279.1:0-9601 GCA_049509915.1 Bryobacteraceae bacterium
CCGATCCCTGGGACTCCCTCGCTCTGACCAGCGGCCCCAGCGTGCCTCCCGATCCCTGGGACTCCCTCGCTCTGACCAGCGGCCCCAGCGTGCCTCCCGATCCCTGGGACTCCCTCGCTCTGGCCAGCGGCCCCAGCGTGCCTCCCGATCCCTGGGAATCCCTCGCTCTGGCCAGCGGCCCCAGCGTGCCTCCCGATCCCTGGGACTCCCTCGCTCTGGCCAGCGGCCCCAGCGTGCCTCCCGATCCCTGGGATTCCCTCGCGATTGGATAACAAATAGCTCTGGTCATTGATGTTGTACAGCCCCTAGAATAGGCGTAGTGCGCCTGGCGCTCCAGATCTGCGGGTGGTTGGTTGGCATACCGCTGGAAGTAATGATTCTGGCCGCGTTGTTGCGGGGCGGTTTTCGGCGGTACCCCTTCGTATTCTTCTATGCTGTTGGCGAGTTCCTGACAACCGTTGCCGACGTACCTGCCAGTTGGGCTTATGCTCATGGCGCGAGAAACACCTACGTCGCCATCTGGTGGCTCAACGAGGTGCTCTTGCTGGTGCTGGTGTATGCGGCGGTATTCAGCCTGCTCTACCGTGCGACGGACGCCGAGCCGGGGCGCAGGAGTTTTCGGCTCGCGATTCTGGGCGTGATAGTTTTTGGCGCGGGCTCGCTGGCGATCCACGCCTTCGCGGGTGCCGGATCCTGGCGCGCAGCATGGCTCCGCGAAATGTATTTCAGCGCAGCCGTTCTCGATCTGATCCTTTGGACCTTCCTCATTTCCAAACGGCGGGCCGATCACCAATTGCTTCTCTTGTCCAGCGGACTCGGCGTGCAGTTCTGCGGACAAGCCATCGGCGAGTCTCTGCGGCAGTTGGCGGTGCGCGATCACTCGCGCATGCTCTCGCTCGGGGGAGCGGCGGTAATGGTGATTTCCTATCTGCTCTTCCTCTTCATCTGGTGGAGGGCGCTACGCACGGCGGAGGGACCGGCTAGACGGCCGGCGGCACATCCCGCCGGATAACCGGATAATGAGAACCCGGACAATTTGGGGGGGCACACAAAGAGAAGCGCCCGCCCAATGGAGGCGAGCGCTTCCCGGAAACCTGCAATGCGAAATCCGATTTACTGCTGATCCGGATTGGGGCGAACAGCGGCTTGCGTCGGCGCGCTGCTGCTTTGTGTCGACAGGCTGGCAGTCGCGTGGTCGGCAGTGAATACTTTCACTTCCACCCTGCGGTTGTGGGCGCGCGCTTCCCGCGTGCTGGCGTCATCCGCCGGTTTCATTTTGCCCAAGCCAACCATGTGGATGCGATATACGGGAACATCGTGCTTGGCGACAAGGTATTCCACCACGGCGTCGGCGCGTTTCCGGCTGAGAACCTCGTTGTACTCCGAGGAGCCCGTGCTATCGGTAAAACCCTCGACGGCAATGAAGAACCGCTTGTTGGCGCCGGCATCGGTGGCGAGCTTATCCAGCTGCTCTTTGGCATCGTCGGTCAGCCGGTACTGGTCGAATCTGAAAAGCACCGTGGCCGACGTTTGCAGTTTGTAGTCATCGATGTTAGCAACCGCATCGCGAACCATGCCGATTTCGCGGGCATCCTGGTCGGCCTTTTCCCCTGCCTGGTTGGCGCGGGTCATCGCTTCGCCGGCGTGCTGATCGGCGCCATTAGCCTTATCGTAAGCAGTCGAAGCCTTCTCCTGGGCCGCGCTGATTCCGTTCTGGGCGCGCTCATCGACCTGTTTTACCTGCTGATTGGTGTTCTGAATCTGTTGTGAGTTCTGAGCGGTCTGCTCGCCTACCTGATCCACTTTCGCCTGAATCGGGGTGGTGGTGTTTCTGACATATTTTTTGGTCGCACACCCACCGGCGAGCAAAGCGCCCGTGAGAATACAAGCTGTCGCTAACGATGCTTTCATGGCTCGAACCTCGCCTGAACTCGTTGCAATCGCGCAGCCAATCCGCAAAGCGACTGATTCTAAAGGAACTCGCGGTATCTAAGGGGCCCGTGTCGTGTAAGCTTTACGCAGTTTCAGATGGCCGGGCGGCCCCGGGAGACCGATCGCGCCGGCTCGAACGGCGGCGCACGCGTAAACCAGGCATATCCCAGGAGAGGTTCTCATACACCGGTCCTTCGGGATCCACCTCGACGAGAAACCAAGATTGTTGCTTATTCATAAGAATCCTACAGAGGGCCACAGGATGTGGCCGGGGGAACACTCTTAGGATAGCATATTGCGGCACAAGTCGCGTTACGCCTAGATGAATGAAATTAAATGACTTAGCAGCATGTTAGACCGCTGAACCGAGCGGCCTCAGCCGTCCGGTAGGAGTGGCCTCGGGTGGTGCGCGAACGGGCCTCGGCTCGAAGCGATTGCTTCTCTTACATAGAACCGGGAAGCTTCGCGGTCCAATTGGTGAGCACTTCGATCGGCGCCACGGCGGAAAACTCGAACGGAACGTTCAAAAGGAATTTCTGCCCATCGCCGCGGACATCGTACAAATTCCACGGCGTGCCGGGCAGAGGACGCGCGGAGTGGAATAACAGGCGAGGCCGGCCCGCCTGAAAAGAGGTTCCGCCGGAATCCACAGCTACCACCATCAAATCGCCATCCGAGGTCATGTAGTAGAGTTCACGGCCGTCGCCGCGCCAATGGGGCAATCCGCCACCGTCGGTCGACATCTGCCAGCGCCGCCGGGTGTCGGCGCCAATTCCTTCGAAAGGCTCCACCCACACCTGATTGTGACCGGTTTCGTCGGATTGGTAGGCCACCCACTTGTCGTCCCTCGAAAGCGTGGCGTACCCTTCCTGATAGACCGTTTCGCGAACCGCGCCGACTTTGCGGCCGGCAAAGTCATAAGCCCAAATGTCGGAGCGGGTGCCTTCCTTCAGGATTCCGAAGAGCAGAAACGTGCTGTTGTGCGACCAGTCGGTGGGGTACTTGGCCCACTGGTTGTGGAACAAAACTTCCTCCTTGCCGCCACTCAGACTCTTGCTGTAGATATCGTAAACCTGATCGTGCTCCTGCCAGAACGCCACGCGGGAGCCATCGGGGGACCAGATGGGTTGCCCTTCGCTGGTGTCGGAAAAGGTGAACTGGGTGGCTTCCCCCCGCTCCCCCAGCAGCCAGAGGTGAGCGTGCTTGCCGTCCTCGGTCAGCTTGCCGGCCATGGCCGCCTTGCCGTCCGGGGAGATGCGCGGCGGACCCCAATCGCCAGGCTCGCCAATGGTGCTGAGCTGGCGGCCGGTTCGATCCACCCACAACAACCGGCGGTGCGCGCTGCCCACCGCCTGGTATGCCAGAACGCCATTGCGTGAAACCGACAGAGGCGCCAGCGCCAAGCTTTGCAGCGAGCCGATGCCGGCCGCGATCAAATGCGGTGCGCCGATCACCCTCAGGTTGCCGAAGTCGAACGCCTGGGCCTTGAGATCGGTATTCTGGACGAAGAGCAAATATCCCGAACCGGCGCTCGCCGGTGCATATACCGCGCTGGTCTCCGAAGCCAAGACGCGCAGCGTCTGGCCTGCCCCCAGGGAACCGGCGTAGATCCCGGTAGCCTCTGTCATGTCGTTCAGGACGAAGAACAGGAAATGCTCGCCATCGGGCAGGAACTGCGGCCAGCGGTAGGCCCGCTCCTGGTGCGAACTATCGGGTCTCAGAATTGGCTGTGGCTTCCCGCCGGTGGCCGGAATCGAATACAAACCGTCAGTCAAGCCTGGTGAAAACAGGATAACGCCGTCCCTCGACCAGGTACCGCCGCCGGGGGCCTCTTCGGCGAGGCAAAGAGTCCGGATGGGGCCGTCCGGGTTGCCTTCGGTCATGTGGACGCGCCAGGTCCGGAGCGACTGCTGGGCGAAAAAGCCCACCATCTGGCTGTCGGGCGACCAAAAGGGCGCGGCTGCGCCTTCGGTACCGGGAACAAGCTTGGGATGAATCTCATCGAGTGCGCGCAGCCACAGCGTGCGCCGCCCGTCGGGGCCGGCCGCCGAAGACACAATGTAGCGTCCGTCCGGCGATACGGACGGCGAAGCCGGGTACGACGAGTTGTCGGGCGGACTCACCGTCAGCGCGACCCGCGGGGCAAGTTCGGCCGGCTGTTGACGCAGGTAGAATGCCGCCGGAAGCGCAATGACCGCAACAATCGCCAGGGCGATCGCAAACAGCAGCGCGCGGCGGCGCCACGGATGCAACCTCAACACTACCGGCGGCAGCGCCCGCGAATCTCTTTGCCACTCCGCCCCGTCTGGCGTTGCGATTGCCCCCGCTGGTACGCCTTCCGCGGCGGCCGCGGTTTCCGCCCGCATGGCAACCGCTGCCATCAGCCGCGGCAGCCACCGTCCGGACAGCTTCAGTTCGGTTACGGCGTTCTGCAGCCGTTGGCGCCGGCGCGCGACATCGCGCTCGATGCAGGCCGCAATCACCCCTTCCATGGCCGCGTGAACCGGCGACTTCGCCATCAGGCTCGGCGGCGGCCCGGAAATAATGGCTGCGTCCAGACGCGCCCCCTCGCCGGCGAACGCGCGACGCCCGGAAACCAGCTCATACAGAACCGCGCCGTAGGCAAAAATGTCCGTCCGGCAATCGATCGGCTCACCTCGAACCTGCTCGGGCGAGCGGTACGGCGCCAGTTCCAGATCGCGCGCCGGCGGCGGTGTCAGGATCGAAATGCCTGCCGCCGTTATGGCGATGGTCTTGGGCGCGATAGCACCGTGGACCAAGCCACGACTGTGCGCCTGATGTAGCGCCGTGCCGAGGCTGATTGCGTAATCGATGGCTTTGTCGGCAAGCAGCGGCCCCTTAGCCAATTCCGCGGACAGAAGCGTTCCTTCCACCGGTTGATGGTTCAAGAAATCCTGTCCCAGCATGCTTTCATCGCTCAATTTCGGCCTTCGCTCGATCGGAGTTTGGGGTTTTTCCGTACCCTCACACTCCGGATTCTACTCTTGCACGACACCGATCTCAATGAGAGTAAGGTTAGGTCTGGACAGGGGCTTAAGGTATACAGGCCTAAAGTGTACAGAACTTATGGTACCTAGCGCCGAAGGTGTTTAACCGATCCGGGGTTTCGTAGCTTAACGCGGCAACCGCTCCCCGGCGGCCGCGGCTCGGTCACGGGTTACGCGCATTCGCAGCCCCTTGCCGAGCAGCAAACGCCAGGGAGCGCCGCCGACAGCTTCCCCCGCGAAAGATTTACAATGCGGAAGAATGCAAAAGTGGATTGCGGGTTTACTGGTGGCGGCCGCCGCGTTCGCCCAGAAGCAGCCAATTACGCTGGCCGCCCTGAACCGCGCGGGACGCGGCGGGCGCGGCGTGGGCGCCATCTGGCTGCCCGATGGTAATGGCTTTCTTCAGCGCGCCGGAGCCAGTCTCGAGATTTATGATCCCGCCACCCGTACTTCCAAACCATTTCTGGCACTGGACGCGCTTGACGTTTTTGCCGTTCGCGTACCTTCCGAGGACGGCGCCATGGATTGGACTAATCGCCGCGCCGGGCGCGGCAGCGGATTGGATTTCTCGGCCGACGGTAAAGAACTGCTCTACTCGAGCGGCGGCGATTTATTTCTCATCCACATGGACACCGGCAACTGGGACCAGCTCACTCGCACACCCGTGGCCGAACTGGATGCGCAGCTCTCACCCGACGGCCGCCAGGTAGCCTTCCGGCGGGGCTGGGACCTCTACACCCTGGATATCGCCGCCAAGCGGGAAACCCGCCTCACCCGCGACGGCACCGAAACCCTCCGCAACGGCACTCCTGATTGGGTATATCCAGAGGAACTGGAACTGGGCACCGCATTCTGGTGGTCGCCGGATTCCAAGTCCGTCGCCTACCTGCAGTTTGACAGCAGCGTCGAGCCCGTTCTGCCGCACGCGGACCTGCTGCGGGTGCGCGCGCTCTATGAGCCCCAGCGGTATCCTCAGGCTGGCGAAAACAATCCACAAGTGCATTTGGGCGTGGTGGCGGCCACCGGCGGACCCACCCGCTGGTACGACGTGGGCGATACCCGCGACAGCTTTCTGATCGCCCGAGCCGGCTGGATGCCTTCTTCCCACGCCCTCTACGTGCTCCGCTTCAACCGCGTCCAGAACCACGACGAGCTGCTCGCCATAGACGTCGGATCCGGCCGTCCCTCGACCGTCTTCGAAGAGTCCGACCCCTGCTGGATCAACCTTGGGGGCGATATTCGTTTCCTGGCCGACGGCCAGCGCTTTCTGTGGACCAGCCAGCGCGGCGAGGGCGGCTATCGCCACATTTACCTTTATTCCATCGACGGTAAGCAAGTGAAGCAGTTGACCAAAGGCGCCTGGGAAGTGGAGAACATCGAAGCTGTCGACGCGGCCGCCGGCAAGCTCTACTACACCTCCGACGAGCCCACGCACCTGGAGCGGCACCTATACTCCATCGGCCTCGATGGCAGCGGTAAGAAACAGCTCACCAAGGAGCCCGGAACGCATAGCATCTCGATGGGCCCCACGGCCAAGTTCTATCTCGACACCTGGTCGAGCCTGACCGAGCCTCCGCGCACCGTCATTGCCTCCGGCGACGGCGCCACCCTCGGCGTCTACCGCGCGCCGGACCGGACCGAGAGCCAGCAATACGAGATTCTGCCCACCGAAATCGTCAAGTTCAACGCCGCCGACGGCACCCTGCTCTACGGCCGGTTGATTAAGCCCGCCGGCTTCGTGGAGGGCAAGAAATATCCGGTGGTGGTAAGCGTGTACGGCGGCCCGGGAGTCGGCCTGCCGGTTCACAATTCCTGGCCCGGCATCAACATCGACCAGGTGCTGGCGCACAAGGGCTACATCGTGTGGCAATGCGAAAACCGCGGAGGCATGGGACGCGGCCACGCTTTTGAAACCGCCATTTATCACCAACTGGGCGTAACCGAGTTAGCCGACCAGGTGGCCGGCGTCCGGTACCTGATTTCACTCGGCATCGCCGATCCGGCCCGCATCGGCATCCACGGCTGGAGCTACGGCGGCTTCATGACCGTCAACGCCCTGCTCAATGCGCCCGACGTCTTCCATGCCGGCTTTGCGGGAGCCCCGGTCACCAATTGGCTGAATTACGATACCATTTACACCGAGCGTTACATGGGCCTTCCCAAAGACAATCCGGAAGCCTATCGCGCCACCGCGCTGCCGCCCAAAGCCGCCAACCTGAAAGGCAAACTGCTGCTGGTGCACAATTTTGAAGACGACAACGTCCTTTTTCAGAATTCCCTGCAACTCGTCAACGCCCTGCAATTAGAGGGCAAGCAGTTCGAATATATGCTCTACCCGCAAAAGTCCCACGGCGTAACCGGCCCGGCCGCGCAGCAAATGAACCAACTGATGCTGGATTTCTTCGACCGGGCGCTGCAGTAAGTTAAGACAGCGAGTGCTTGAGACCGAACCGCGGCCGTGAGGGAGCGGCTGTCGAAGATTGGAACGCTAATCCCTGACGCGTCGTAAGTGTCCGTTTAAAAGCGCTCTCCACCGCCTGAGTCAACCCAGCCACCTGCATCCTGAGGTCCACGGCAGTCGGCTCACCGGCAGTCACTACAATGCCAGCCCGCCGTTGAGGCTGGAAACCGACCGCCTCCACGCTCACGCCGTAAGTTCCGGGGCGCAGAAATGCGAAACGGTAAGTACCCAGTTGATTGGTGATCGCCTTCTCGACAGCATTGGTGCCGGCATTCGTTAATGTTATGGCGGCATTTACTAAGACGCCGCCTGTCGCATAGGTCACTCTGCCGGTGATGTCGCCCGAGGTAATCGATTGCGCCGCGGCTTTGTTGGTTGTCATTACACTGACGCACACGCCAAAGCAAGGAAGAGCATAAACCGTCGTAGCATCGGATCTATCCTTTCGAGAGAAGAAAGCAGCCCTGTTGACAGTCCAGTAAGCAGGCTGCCTACCAACGTGTCGATTGATACCCGGCGGCCCCGTCTTTTGGCGGGTTAGGGCTGCCTCCGTGAAGTCGACCGCAAAGCAGGGCGTGCGGAACCGGACAGAGCGCGCCGAGGCGGCGAGTGAGATGTGAAATTTGCAATCGAGGCGCTATGAATTCGAATAGTGTGAGGGCCGCAACCGGTGTGGCATACGTTAACGTGTGCGCAAAATCGGTCCGCGAGCGGCCGTACTCACGCCTGTCTGGTCTCGGCGTGAGAGGCTCATCTTTCTGCTTTCCTATCGCCGTGCCTTGCGGGCTACAATGGTATCAGAAAGACTCGTGGACGCTGTCTGCCGTCCGGCTCGATGACTCTGGCGCGAATCAAGCGGAAACTGCTGGCTGTACCGCGCCGTGTGCGCGAGGCGCGCATGTTTGCCAGAGCGATGCGTTCGGCCGGTCACCCCATCCTGGCGCATATCATCCCCACCCGCCGCTGCAATCTCGCCTGTGCCTACTGCAACGAATACGATAACGTCTCGAAACCCGTAGCTACCGAAGAGATGCTGCGGCGCATGGACCAATTGGCAGCGCTTGGCACCACGATCATCACCATTAGCGGCGGCGGACCGCTGCTCCATCCCGATCTCGATCTCCTCATCCGGCGCATTCGCGATCGCGGCATCATCCCCACCCTCATCACCAACGGGTATCTGCTCACGCCGGCGCGAATCCGCAGTCTCAACCGCGCCGGCCTGCATAATCTCCAGATCAGTATCGATAACGTCACCCCGGATGAGGTCTCGAAGAAAAGTCTGAAGGTGCTCGACCGCAAACTGCAGTGGCTGGCGGACCACGCCGAATTCGACGTCAATATTAACGCCGTGGTGGGCGCCGGCATCCGAAACCCCGAAGATGCCCTGGCAGTGGCCGCGCGCGCCCGCGCTTTGGGCCTCGCCGTGACTACGGGCGTGATCCATGACGGATCCGCGCAAGTGCGCCCCCTGGGCGAAGCCGAGCGCCGCGTGCTCGACCAAATCGCCAACTGGCGCAAGCCGGTATTCTCTTTCGCCCGGCACAATCGCTTCCAGGAGAATCTGCGCCGCGGCCTCCCCAACGACTGGAAGTGTCACGCCGGCAGCCGGTACCTGTACGTCTGCGAATACGGCCTGGTGCATTGGTGCTCGCAGCAGCGCGGTTACCCGGGCATTCCGCTGGCGGAGTACACGGTCGAGGACATCCGCCGCGAGTACGGCACTGTCAAAAGCTGCGCGCCGTTTTGCACCATCAACTGCGTCCACCAGACAGCGATCCTCGATAACCTGCGCGAGCGCCCGCGCGAAACCATTCTGGAGTTGCTCTCGGGGCCGGACGGGAAGGTGCAGCCGTCCGAATTGCCGGCCTCTGTCCGGCTGCTCAGCTGGATGTTTCTAAGCAACCGGAAGCGCGGATGGTTCGCCCGCAGCGCTCTCCGCCTGCTGGGCGTGAAGTAAGCGCCGGAAGATGGCGGCTGGCACGCGTTTGCAGGCACTTACCGAGCCGCGACCGCGAGGGAGCGGTTGCCGGGAACCGATTTCCCAAGAGAATTAACCGCCCATCACTCTCGCACGCACAGCATTTTCTAATTGAACGATGAGCCTGGAGGAGACGAAACCGCCGATTCTGGGACTCCTCCCTTTCCAGGTTTCTCGATGTCGGGTCGGCGCGTTGCGGTTTGTGAGCCAGGATGGGGT
>JBEKZL010000028.1:0-39962 GCA_049509915.1 Bryobacteraceae bacterium
CGCTGCACGCGGTGTACGCCGCTTTCGTACTTCAGTTTGCTGAAGACCTTGTTGCCGCTCACCAGGGCGATGACTTCCTTCAATCCGCCCACCGCCGAATCGCTGGCCGAAGTCACTTCCATCTTCCAGTTCTGGGTTTCGGCGTAGCGCGAGTACATGCGAAAGATTTCGGCGGCAAACAGGGTAGCTTCGTCGCCGCCGGTGCCGGCGCGGATTTCGAGCACCACGTTCTTGTCATCGAGGGGATCTTTCGGCAGTAGCAGGACCTTCAGTTCACTCTCGATCCGCTCGCGCTCGGGTTCCAGGTGGGCCAGTTCTTCCTGCGCCATGGCCTGGAGCTCCGCATCGCTGTCCTGGAGCATGCCGCGCGCCTGGGAGAGGCTGTCTTCCACCTTCTTCCACTCGCGATAGTGGGAGACGATCTCGGCCAGCTCGCTTTGCGTCTTGGCCACTTTGCGATACTGCTCGGCATCGCCGATCAGGGCGGGATCGGCCATCTGCCCGGTGAGCTCTTCGTAGCGTTTTTCGATCTGTTCGAGTTTGGCGGCAAATTGCATGGGGAATTACAGATAACCAGTTTAGCAAGAAGCTGTCAGCGGTCCGCCACGGGTGCTTAACCGATTTGGGGAGTTGGTTACCGGCAACCGCTCCCTGACGGTCGCGGCTCGGTAAGTAACCGCAAAGCTTCCTACGCGATGACCAGTTCGCCGCCTTGCGATTTTTCCAGCTTCATGGCGCCTTCGAGGGCATGGATGGCAACCGCCGCCTGGTCGTCGGAAGGGGGCTTGGTAGTGATGCGCTGCAGCCATAGGCCGGGGGCGGTGACTAGCGCCAGCAGCGAGCCCGGATGCCTGGCGGCGAAACGGATCAGCTCATAGCTCAAGCCGATCACGAAGGGCAGCAGCACGATGCGGCAGACCAGCTTGGCCACGAAACCATCGAACGGAATCAGAGTATAGACGGGGATCGCCAGGAACATCAGCACCAGCAGAAAGCTGGTGC
The DNA here is from genome assembly GCA_049509915.1 of Bryobacteraceae bacterium. Lineage (GTDB taxonomy): Bacteria > Acidobacteriota > Terriglobia > Bryobacterales > Bryobacteraceae > JBEKYD01. The sequence continues at coordinate 1,003 of JBEKZL010000028.1, forward strand.
CGCAGCGGGGATGGAAGGTGCTGTAGCGCTGCGCATTGGCTACGGTAACGTCTTCGCCAGCCTCGAAATTGAACACCACTTTATGCTCCGCGCCGTGGTATTGGAACACGCGCCGGATATCCTTGGTGCGGGAGATGGCGTACATGAAGCCGAGCAGAATAGCGATGCGGATTAACCCGTCGGCCGCGTTGAAGGCAATGCGGCCGGTCAGCACCGGATAGATCTTTTCGAGCTTCGTCACCAGAAACAGCGGGACGAATTTGTAGAGGAAGATCAGAAATGCCAGCGAGAAGATCAGGTTGCCGGTTACAGCCCATCCAGGCATTTCTTTACGCGCCGCGCCGGCGGGAGCGGGGCTGATTTCCTGCAACGCCACATCGGTGGAAAAACGCAGGGCGCGAAAACCCAATACCATGGCCTGGCAGAGCGTCCCGACGCCGCGGAGGATCGGCAGCTTGAAGATGGGGTGGCGATCGGAGAGGCGGGCGAGCGCGTTGGTATCGGTCGCCATTTCGCCGCTGGACTTCCGCACAGCCACGCAATAGCTGTGCGGAGCCCGCATCATGACGCCCTCCATCACGGCCTGGCCGCCGACCAGCGTTTCCTCCCCGCTCTCCAGGAGCGGCAACATCTGGGTATGGAGGAACAGCCGACAAAACGAACATAAGGATACGGGAAACTTCATGCAGCAACCTAATTCCAATTATACATTGCTTGAGGAAAATGCCGGAAGCCAAGCCGTGCGGGTCACCCGCGCCTGGCGGAGCGCGAAACAGCGCCGGCCCCGACAGCGACGAATACCCGCCAGCAGCGTCCCGCCTGGCTGCTACCCATTGCTCCGGGGATTGGCAGCGACGTGCTTAAAGTAAGTTCGAGGAAGCACGGCGGAGCACCATTGTTGCGCCTGAGTGAATATATCGCGCTCCTGAAAAAACAAAATATTCCCCCAGGACTCCGGTACCGGTCGGTCGTGATTGGAAAAGAAAGCCGTCTGGTTCCGGCCCCACACGCGATAGACGACCACGTACCACAAGTAGCCGCGTTGGCGCATTTCCCGAACCATGCTGTCCAGCGTGTACCGCAGGCCTTGGTCGGCAAAAGGTATATTGGCATCCCAAAATTCAACCATTACAACCGGGTAACGGTAGTCTCCCATGCCGCGAATCACCTCCAGATCGTACCCCTCGGTGTCGATCTTGACCAGGGCGGCATCGGCCGGAACCAGACCTTCCTCGTGGAGTTCGGAAAGCGTCCTGACCGGAACTGGAACCGTACCATTAAAGGAGAGACCGGCGGGCATGCCGTGCGGCGCGAGGCTATGGAAGACTGTCGGGTCCTCATACCGCTTGTCCGGCGAGCGGTCGGCAGCCAGGTGCAACGGCAATTCGGCGCTCGCGCTGCCGAGCGCGAAAGGGAAAGGGTGAAACCCCGGCCGGGCCCCCAGGCTTTCCTGGAGGCGGCTGTAGCTTTGAGGATAAGGTTCGAAGGCGTAGACTTCGTAGCCCGTTTCGAGCAAGTGTTCGGAAACGTCGCCGATATTGGCGCCAATATCGAAAGCCTTTCGAGAGGGCAAGTGGGAATAGAGAAACGAGAGGAGACCCATCTCCGGGTTCGTGGAAAGGTAGTCCGAAGTCTCGACCGAAACCTGCCGCGCCGCTTGGTTCGCCAGGAAACTACTTGTCTCTCGAGCGGCCGGCTCCAGCACCGGCAGGCTCATCTGCAGTTGGGAGGCGATATTCTGCAGTTGGGAGGCGATATTCTGCCTGCCTTCCTGGATATCCGCGCGGATGCGCGCCAGGTTTTCGACCTGGTGAACACTGGCTTGCAACAGTGCTGTCTGCGTCTTTGCGTTGTCGGTATTCTGGTCCAGAAGATCTTGCAGGACGCGGTCGATGGCGTTCAGGCGATCGTGAACCGTGCTCACCATGGCATGGCCGCAATGCCGCAGCACGAGTTTCACCTGGTTCTGAAGGTTCATAAAATGTGCCGAAGCTCTAATTCTAGCTGGCCGTTAAGCCTCTTGCGCTCGCGACGCCAGGGCCCGGCCCCGGCATGAGGTCTTCATACCGGCCGTCGATGGCTTCGCCTTTGGCGAGCGACTGCCAGATCCATTCGGCGGCGCCCAGGTCGGCAAAGCGGTGGGACAACTGAAAGGCCGCCCGCCGCATGGCCAGATTCAGATCGGGGCGGGTGATCCGTTCCACAGCCTCGGAGAATGCCTGGCGCTGGTACGGCACGGCCATCCCGATTCCGAAATGCGTGACCGCCCGCGCGGCAGCGGTTTGCGGGTTCCCGATCACCAGGATCGGCGCGTGGGACGTAGCGAGAATATACGGAATACGGCTGGGGAAGCTCAATTGCGCGATAAACCGCCGGTCGTCGGCCGGGTCGAGAGTTCCGGAAGGCAGCACCACGAATGGAGCCTGGCGGAGGATCTCGACCAAGGTATCGTCGGGATGGGACTCTGGCTGCGGCACAATGCCATCGCGCGCCAGTTCCTCGATGCTGCAGGAAAGCCAGCGGAATTCGCCATTGTTATACCAACGCAGGGCGATGCCGGAGCCGCGCACGGTCTCGCGCAGCGATTGGAGCCAGTGCTGGCCCCAGATGTTACCCAGGATTACGGGCCGCCTTTCCCGTAACGCCCGTTCGGGAAGTTGATTGAGTTTGTCCGGGATGAGGCGGGTAGGCGCCACCGGAGGCATAAACCACATTTTGTGGCCGTATTTCGCTTCGTAGCCGGCGCACATCTCCGGCGAAATGGCCAGCCGCAAAGAGGACTTCGCCAGTAACTCCCCCATGACCGGATCGGAGATGCCATCGGCGCAAAGATTCTGATCGTCCATCAGAAAGGTGCAGAGCGGGACTCCGAAAGCCTCCTTCAGCGCAATGGCGGTGAGGGCGTCGTCGGGGAAATAGGGAACGCAGAGAACACGCTGGACGGTGGCGCCGCGCAGGGCGGCCAGGATGTTCCTCATCGTGGCCTCCCGGGATGCGCCGCCGTGCGAGACACAGAGGTGCATGGTTCCGAAGTCCTGCTGCCCGCCATAGAAGTTCCTGGAACGGATGGATACGAACTTGTCGTATTTCCCGAACAGCCGGCGCAGCAGCACGCCAACGCCGTGGTGATCGTTTATTTCAATGTGCGCTACGATGGCGTCGGCGCCTTGCGGGGGCGTAGACACAGTGTGGGCGAAATACCGGCCGCCGGTCAAACTGAGCAGTTTATCCTCCAGGGCCTGGTTTCGGAGCCGGATTTCTCCGGCATGAGACGGGATGGACGCTTGTATTGTGGCCGTTTCCAGTATGGGGACGGTGTCTGGTACCGGGCAGGAGGGGAGATCGATAGCGCCATCGTACCCGGAGAACAGATCCTCGAACCGCCGGTCGGCCGGGACTCCTCGTTCGATGGATTGCGCCAGCCAGTCCGTAATCCCGCGGTCCGAAATCGCGGGAGCGATCCTGGCCGCCGCCTGGCGCATGCGCACCTGCGCAGCGGGTTGCCGCATACGGTCCATGGCGGCCGCAACCGCGGATGCATCGTAGGGCACAATCTCGCCAAATCCGAAGTGAGCGACAAAGCGCGCCGCGCAGGTGCTCCGGCTGCCCACCACTAACACCGGCGTATGGGAAGTGGCCGCGGCGAACAGAATCCGTCCCGGCAGACTTAGCCGGGCGACCCCCGCATTGGATTCGGTCTCATCCAATGCGGCAACGGGGACGACGACGAAAGGGTAGTTCCTGAGCTCCCGCGCTAATTGGTCCTCCGGTACGATTCCGTGTGCCGTTATCCCGGCCTTGGCAAGACTCCCCGGCGACAGATCGAGCCATGGCGACTTGTTGTTACCGAACCAATCGATGCGGCAATCGCACTCGCTCAGAACCGCGCACAGCCGGTCGTACCAGCTTTGGTCCCAGAAGCTTCCGATCAACGCACCTCTACGCGTGTCACCCGGTGCGGCTGGAGGTGGGACAACGTCCGCCGGCACCAGAGACGCGGGGACAATCGCCGGGAGAAGGTAGAACGGCAGCCCATACTTCTGTTCGTAGGCCGCCTTCAATTCCGGGTGAGTGGCCAGGCGCAGCGCAGACCTTTCGAGGAACTCCCGCATGAGCGAGTCGGAGATGTTGCGGCTGGCGACATTTTGGTCGTCCATCAGATAGGCGCACAGCTTCGCTCCGAAGCACTCCTGGATGGCGATGGAAGTGTAGAATTCGTCGGCCAGATAGGGAACGCACAGGACGGTGCGAACGTTGCGGTTGCGCAGGACGCTGAGCGCGTTATTAAAGAACTCGGCTCGCGTGCGGCCGCCCGGCGAGAGGCACACGCTCCAATCGCCGAAATCGTGAACGCCCCAATCGTTGCGCGCGCGAATCGAGAAGACGTTTCGCCAGCCCTGGCAAGCCCTTTTCACCAGCGGCCCGGTTCCATGCAGATTGGTCACCTCGTTGGCCGTAACCACCACGTGCACCGGCGTCGCGGGATCCGGATCGGCGCCCGGAGCCGAGGTGATCGTGAATTCACATGCGGGTCTTTGCACGGCAAGGGTGCCGTCGCCGCCGCCCAGAACCAGACAAGACAGGCGATCCCGCAGAGTCTTGTTCAGATCGAAGACGGCATCGGGCATATGTCAGGCGGCTAAACCACCAAAGTGTAGCACCATACTAACTGCCTCCGGCCTATTCGATCCCGTAATCCCGGTTCCGCCGGCGTTGGCAGTCTGAAACTCGAGCAGTCGTAAGCTATCGCAAAGAGGCGCCGGCAGTTCGCGGCGAGCGCGGCGGGAGTCGAACGCACACTCCTGAACCGCCTGAGCAGCCGGTCGTGCGAGGGCTCACCGCCGCCGTGACCGGGTTACGGGCGGGAGCGCCACGGGCTCTCTCGGTTTTTCCGCCAGAACGTCGCTGGCAGCGGCTTCCGCCACGAGGCGGTCCGCATCGGCGCGCAGCAGGTAGCGTTCGGCCACGGACTTTTCCGCCGCCGCCTTCACCGCGTCCACATAAGCCTTGTGTGTGCCGTAGCGCTCTTCGAGCGAGGGCCGCGGATCCCCCGAGGCCGCGCGTTCCGCCCTGGTATTGGCGAACGGTAGATAGCCGCCGTTCAGGGTACAGACCTTGCCTTTATCGAACCCCGCACTCGTGATGTTCCAGCCCAGATAAGTGCCCAGTGGGACCTGCCGCAGCACCGAGGGCACTCCGCCCAAGTCGTTGCCGTCGGCATCGACCCTCGGCACCAGCGTCGGAAGCACTTGCCTGATGGCGGGCGGTTGTCTGGTGATCAGGCCCGATTCGTCGTTGTAATCGAAATCCGGCCCGAAATCGTAATCGAAGGCCGGGTTCACTATGCCTTCGGGCGAAGGTGCCCCGGGAATGTTCGGGAACCCGATGGCGGCCTTGGTGGCGAGCGCGAGTTGTCGCTGGTCGAGGCGCGGATAGCGGCTCGGGGGCGGCTCCGTTCCTTTGGCGACCCAATCGATCAAAGCCACCGTGAGGGCGCGCATGGTGTCGCTTTCCGGATTGGGATTAGCCGGAAGCACGCAACCATTGGGCGGCCGCGGCGCCGCGGTGCTGAAACCGCCCCGTCCGCCGCCATGCGTCGTTCCGGGGAAGAAATAGCGGCGCACGTTGGGCGGCAGCGGAATGTCCGACTTGGCATCCGTGCCGACGAGGTCGGGCGACTCACGCAGGAACCAGAACTCCAGCGCGCCGAAGGTCTCGAAAATCTTGGGGCAGGTGTTGGTGGTGCGGCAACGGTCCAGCAATCCGGCCGTCGGCCGGCGCCGCGCGCGATCCGCGTAATCGCTCCACCAAAGCACGCCTTCGCTGCCAGGCTGATACCCCGCCGCGTAGCCGCCTGCCACCGCGAAGCGAAAGTTGAGCGCAAGCTGCCGCGCGGCAATATGCGGATTGGCGCCATCCCACACAATGCGCCCGGCTTCGTCTTGGTTGAAACCCAGGTGAATGTAGCTGCGGATAAAGTTGCCCGATTGCGAATCGCCGCGGCTGATAACCCACTTAAGCTGCCCGGCGAGAGGGTTGGGCGTGCCGGTGTCGTCCTCGGCGGCGTAGCGCAGGAAGGAATTCAGGTCGCGTGTGGCAGCGAAACCGATGCCCAGCACCAGCGGGTCTTTGGCGGTAAACACCAGCACGTATTCGGAAGCGGGGTCAAATCCTCCTTTCACGCACAGCTTCGAGGGATCTTCGGTGCCTGGGAAGGGCTGGGATGTGCAGTCGGCGAATGCCCAGTCGCCGCTGGGGACCGGGGTGGAAGACGCATTCTGGGAGCGGCGCCGTGTGAGGCTAGCTTTGGCGGTGTCGAGCGTAAGCGGGCGCTGGTAGGTGAGGCCCACGTAGGGCGCCGCCCCGAGATCGATGGTGGTAGTGTCTGGCGGGATGTCGATCAGACGCTCCAGCACTGGCCCGGTCAACGGGGAGCCATCGGACTTACGTGCCACGGGCACCACGATGGTCTGCATCTCCGGCCGCTGCCGAAGATCCCCCTGCCATCCGCTGAGAAGATTGACGCGGCCGTCGTCCGAGGCCACCGGAGCGCCCCGGCCGCGGTTGGACACGGTGTAGTAGAGGACGCCGTTGGACTTGGACATGTCGATCGGCTTCGACAGCGCAAATGTCGCGGAGTACTCCACCATGCCGCGGCTATTGAGCGGCGCGAACTGAATGTCCATGATGATGGAATTATGCGGGTCCTTGGGGTCGATTTCGCCGAAAAAGTGGCCGCTCAGCAGTTCGTACTGACCGGCCTTGCCGAACGCCTGCCCGCCAAGAGCCGGGGATTCGCGGTGCTCGACGACGATGCGGGTGACGCGGGCCTGAACACAAGCCGCGCAGATTAGGATGGCTGCGGCCGTAAGACCGATCCGGTTCAACATACCGGACATTATACGCACGCCGGCTGAAATCGTTGCGGCTGTTGCTCACAGTGACGGCGTCGCGATGGCGGGGTGCTGAATATTCGTGGACGGCGTACCGGCTACTGCGATCTGACAGCTCAGACCGCGGGGCCTGCCGCTCCAACGTCACGGGCTGGCTAGGTTGGATCCTGGCGATGGTGTTGCTCAACTTAACCCCCGTGTAGCCATTGCGGCCCGCGGGCCTGTTCAATGTATTTGTCGCTATTCTGAACATTCTCCTGCGACTGAACCGCAGGCGTTAGGTGCCAAAAAAACAAATTCCGGGTAAGCTGGAACAGTCATGACGGCGGAAAAAACGACGATGGCCTTCGGCTGGCGCGTTTACGCCCTGGGAGTGATGGCGATAGGCATCGCCTGCCTGGCGTTTGGGGACTTCGACCCGGGGCAGCCGGTGCCCAAGAACTTTCCTGCTCGCATCGTCCTGGCCTATGCCGCCGGTGCATTCATGGTCGTGGCGGCCGCGGCCATCGAGTGGCGCCGAACCGCGGCCTGGGGCGCCGCGGCCCTTACCATCTACTACGCGTTTTTTGTCGTGATCCTGATGAACGGCCGCCTGTTACTCACCCAATACGCCGTATTCGTAACCTACGAGAATATTGCCATGCAGTTCGCAATCGGCGCGAGCGGGCTGATCGTCTACGCCACAACCGCCAGGATCGATTCGGCTGTGGCCGAGCGTCTTACCCGCCTGGGCCGAGTGGCATTTGGGATTTGCGCGTTGGTATTCGGCGGAGCGCACTTTGCCTATATGAAGTACACCGCCGTGCTGGTCCCGAAATGGCTGCCTCCTACCCAAGAGTTCTGGGTTTCTGTGACCGGTGTTGGCTTCGTCGCGGCGGCGGTTGCGATCCTGACCGGGGTGCAGGCTTGCCTAGCCGCGATCCTGTTGACCGCCATGCTCGCGTCCTTCGGCTTGCTGGTGAACGAGCCGATGCTCCTGGCCGATCACGCGAGTCACTTTAACTGGAGTGAGAGCGCCGTGAATCTTGCGGTGACTGGCGCCGCCTGGGTGGTGGCGGACTCGCTGGCGCGGCCGAGACGATAGAGGGCTTGCGCCAGGGCGTGGCAGTAAGTCCCAACGAGTACAAACACGCCGGCATTAGCGTTCCAGGGCGAGATGCGCGAGCGCGCTCGCGTCGGCCTTCGGGCGCGCCGTGCGAGGCCCCCGCGCTTTCCACGAGACCAGGGATATTCGAAAGAGGATGCGGGTGCAGGCCTGGGTCAGCGACTCAGTTTCGGTATGCTATCCGAATGACGTCCGCATCCGCTTCGCTCACGCGAAACCAGGTCCGAGGGTTTTGGGCCGCCTGGGCTGGGTGGACTCTGGACGGTATGGATTCCTTCCTCTACGCGCTGGTATTCGTGCCGGCACTGCGCGAGTTGCTACCCAAGGCCGGAATCGCCGCTGACCAGGCAGGTATTGGGTTTTACGGGAGCCTGCTGTTCGCGGTGTTTCTGGTGGGATGGGGATTTGCGTTTCTGTGGGGCCCGGTTGCCGACCGGTTTGGGCGCGTGCGCACGCTGGTGCTGTCGATTCTCTGTTATTCGCTTTTCACCTTGATGGGATCGGTCGCGGCCAGCGTGTGGCAACTGGCATTGTTTCGATTCCTGGCGGGCGCCGGCATCGGCGGAGAATGGACGTTGGGCGGGGTGTTCGTGGCCGAAGAATGGCCTGAATTCCGGCGCCGGGAGGGCGCGGCGTACATGCACACGGGCTACTATTTCGGCACGTTTCTTGCGGCCATCGTGAACTACGTGGTAGGCACGCATTACGGCTGGCGCGCGGTATTCCTGGTTGGCGGAACGCCGGCGCTGCTGGTGGCCTTCATTCGGTACGGGGTCAGCGAGCCGAAGCGATGGCGGCAGCGGGTGGGAATGCTGGGTCGCCCGTGGAGAGCGCGCGACGCGTTCCTGGCCCTGTTTTCACCGGAGTACCGGCGGCGGACCGCGGTGAACGCCGCGCTGGTGCTGGTTTCGATGGTGGGGCTGTGGGCCGGCTCGGTGTACGTGCCTTCCGCGGTGATCTATCTGGCGGGACGCGACGGAATCGGCGCCCTCTCCGCCACGCGGCTGGCCTCGTATGCCACCATGCTGCTCTCCGCCGGAACCATTGCCGGCTGCCTGTTGCTGCCGCCCCTGGCCGCCCGGGTGGGCCGTCGGGTCTCGCTCGGAATCTACTTCGCGTTGATGTGCATGTTCATCTGGTTGGCTTTCGGATACGTGTTTTATCTGCCGCGCCATGCGATGGCGTGGTTCGCCGCCTGCCTGTTTTTCCTGGGAGTGGGTGGCGCCAACTTCGCGGTATATACGCTGTGGCTTCCGGAACAGTATCGCAGCGAGTGCCGCGCCAGCGCGTTTGCCTTCGCCACCTCGTTCGGCCGCTTCATCGCCGCCGGCGTTACCCTCGTGGTCGGCGCGGAAGTCGCGCGCATGCACACCATCGGCACCCCCATCGCTTACACTGCGGCGGCGTTTCTGTTCGGTATTGCGCTGCTGCCGCTGGCGCTGGAAACAGGCGACAAGGAGCTACCGGTTTGAACCTCACGCAACTGTTTGACCTTTCGCTGACACGCCGCCGGGATACCATCGCGCTGGAATCGCGCGGCTGCACGTTCACCTTCGGTGAACTCGACGCGCGCAGCAACCGGCTGGCTCAACTGCTGGCGGGCCGCGGTCTGCGCACGGGCGATCGCCTGGCGGTGTATCTTGCCAACTCGGTGGAGTGGATCGATCTGTATCTGGCATGCGTCAAGCTGGGAGTGATCGTGGTGCCGATCAACATTCTGTACCGGGATCGAGAGATCGCCCACATTCTGGGCGATGCCGCGCCAGCCGCGGTGGTGGCGGAGGGCGCCCTCGATTGCGTGCCGCCGGTGTGGCGTCCCGCGCAAATGACGGAAGAAGCGGCGGGGTTGCCGGCGAACCGGCCGAAGATCGCGCTGGACGGCAACACACCGGCGGCGCTAGTCTACACATCGGGCACGACCGGCCCAGCCAAGGGCGCACTGCTGACGCACGATAACTTCGCCGCCAACGCCGTCAACCTGCTGGCCTGCTGGCAAGTCGCGGAGGCCGACCGGTTCCTGCTGGCGCTGCCCCTGTTCCACGTGCATGGGCTGGGCAACGGCTTGCACTGCTGGCTGGTGAGCGGTTGCCGGATGCGCCTGCTGGAGCGGTTCGAACACCAGACCGCGGCCGCGACTTTCCTGGATTTCCGGCCCACGTTGTTTTTCGGCGTGCCTACGATCTATGTCCGGCTATTGGCGACGCCGCCCGAAACGGCCCGCGCGATCGGCGGGTTCATGCGCCTGTTCGTTTCCGGGTCGGCGGCGTTGCCAGCATCGGTCCTGGAGGAGTTTCGCGCGCGTTTCGGTCACACCATCCTGGAGCGGTACGGCATGACCGAGACGCTCATGATCGCGAGTAATCCATACGCTGGCGAGCGACGCGCGGGAACGGTGGGGCTGCCGCTGCCGGGCGTAGCGGTGCGGCTGGCGGATGGCGAGGTGCAGGTGAAAGGCGCCAACGTGTTCCCCGGTTATTGGCGGCGCGAGGAAGCCACGCGCGCCGCTTTCGTCGATGGCTGGTTCCGCACGGGCGATCTGGGGGAGCGCTCGGGCGATGGCTATTATACGTTGCGCGGACGCAGGAGCGACCTGATCATATCGGGCGGCTTCAATATCTACCCGCGCGAGATCGAGGAGTTCTTGCAGGAGCAGGAAGAAGTAGCCGAAGCCGCGGTGGTGGGAGTGCCGGATGCCATGCGTGGCGAGGTCCCGGTGGCATATGTGGTGCTTCGTAGCGCGGTGGAGGTGACGGTGCTCGCGGGACGATGCCGGGAGAAGCTGGCGTCCTTCAAGGTCCCGCGAGAGTTTCGGGTAGTGGAGCGGCTGCCCCGAAACGCGATGGGCAAAGTGCAAAAGCACCTGCTGTGCATTCGGATCCAAGGCAAGAGTTAGAGGCCGACGAAAGTTGGTGCTGAGGGGCACCCGCACTCCGCCGACGTTCGCCCGACAAACTTCGGGCGTCGGGGGAATACGCCGGGCCGCACCCCGATCCCCGCCGATGAACTGTCGCCAGTCTCGCGATAATGCTAGGATCGGCAACATGAGACGCCTCGGTATCTTATTCGCCACATGCACGTTCCTGTGCGCCCAAATTCAAACGGGCCCTACCTTGCCTTATCGCGCCGTGGAAGGTTGGCCCCAACTTCCCTCGGGATGGAACTTTGGCGAAGTCGCGGCCGTCGACGTTGACACCAACGACAACGTATGGGTCTTCAGTGATGGGCCACATCCGGTGATGCAATTCGACACGTCCGGCAAGTTTCTACGCGCATGGCCAGAATTTCTTGGAAAGAAGCCGCATGGCTTGCGCGTAGGCCCAGATGGCAATATTTGGACGGTTGACCTGGAGACTCACCGCGTCATGAAGTGGACGCCGGAGGGCCGGCTGCTCATGAACCTCGGTACGGGCGCGCCCGCTGCCGATAACAATGCGAAGTACTCGTTCAATCGCCCTGCGACTCTCAACTTCGGGACCAACGGTGATTTCTTTGTCGCCGATGGCTACGGAAATTCGCGCGTGGTTCACTACAGCAAAGATGGCGAATACTTGGGCCAGTGGGGCACAAAAGGGTCCGGCGACGGCGAATTTAGTCTGGTGCACGATGTGGCCATTGACAGCAAGGGGCGTTTGTATGTGACCGACCGCGTCAACAAGCGCGTGCAGATCTTCGACCAGCAAGGCAAATTCCTGGGCAAGTGGACGGATCTGGGTGTGCCGCAGGGGCTTTACTACGTGAAGAGCGAAGATGTTCTTTACATGTGCGACGGCGATAATTCACGCATTATCAAGGTGGATCTGAACGGCAAGGTCCTAGGTATGTTAGGTTCGTTCGGCAAGACTCCCGGCAAGATCGATGTTCCACATTACATCGCCGTAGACAGCGCGGGGGCCATCTATTCGGCGGACTTCCGCAACTGGCGCGTCGACAAGTTTGTAAGAAAATAGCGGCCGTCGAGCTCGCCGAAGGAGCCCGGCGCGCACGTAACGGACGAAACGCCGGAGCGCGACCAACGTCGGCCTTCCCGCGGCACCGCAGGATGCCGCGCGGGTGGCGCTCGGCGGCCCCCGCCATTCACGGACGGGGAACTGCAGGGCGCCCGTTACCCTATATTCAGGGATTTCAGAGCGTAGGTGAGATTCCGTAACCGATTTAGCGTTGCGCTCGTCCCCTGCAAGCGTGATGATCGGGTGTGATGGACAATGAACTGACCGGACGCACCGCGGATTTGATCGTGTGTGTGGCCTTGGGCGACCCCATGGGTACTGCCAGGTATGAGGGGTTGTGCGCCGGCAACGCGAATTCGCGGGTTTTGGGGGTAATGGTGTGCTATGCGCCCACCGTGGACCTACTGCGCCGCGCCGTCGCAGAGAAGAAGAACCTGATCATCGCCAGGGAACATCCTTACTTTCTCCATGGCGGCCTGTACTACAGCTACGGGACCGATGGCCTCGAAGCCGCGATGCGGGACGATCCCGTGGTGCGGGCGAAGCGCGAAATCATCGACGCCAACCAACTGATGGTCTATCGCTACGCATCCGCCTGGGATCAGTTCAAACCCAAAGCGCAGTCGCTGGCTCTGGCGCAGGCGCTCGGTTTGAAGCCGCTCCCATCGCCGCCCACAGACCGGTCGCGGGGGGTAGTCTGCGATGTACCGCGGACGAGCCTGGCGGTGCTCGCCCAGACCGCTGCCGACCGCCTGAAGGCGTTCTCGCCCCGTACCGTCGGCGATCCCGCCAGCAGCGTCACCAGAGTGGCGGTGTTGGCCGGCGAGACCGACCCCACACCCGCTTTGGCCAGGCTCCTGGCCGACCCCAGGATCGATGGCGTGATCGCGGGGGCCGGCGGCACGGTGGACGAGGTGGATGGCGCCATTGCCTATTTCCAGGATGTGATGGCGTCCGGCCGCAGGATCGCCATGCTGGCGATCGGCCACCTGCCCTCGGAAGCGCCGGGCTGCGCGGAGATGGCCAAATGGTTGCGCGGCGTCTTTCCCGCGCTGCCTCTGGAGTATTGGGAGACCCCCGATCCGAGTTGGATACCACGGTCCTGAGGAGGAACGTATGGACAGAATCGATAGGGACAAGAAAATATCTCGTCGCGGGTTCGCTCAATGGGCCGGCACGGCCGTGGCGGCTGGCACGGCGTTGGCTGATTCCGCCGCCGCGGTAGCCGCGGATCCCCTCACGGCCGCCCAAATCGTCGACCTCATCAAAGCAAAGCTGGGCAAGGAGGGCGTCGTCTGGGGTCCTTCGAATTTCGACGGCTTCCACCTGGGCGATCCCAATATCCCCGTAATTGGGGTCGCCACGACTTTCCAGTCCACGTTCCGCGTGCTCCAGCGGGCGCTGGCGGCCAAGAAGAACTTTGTCATCACCCACGAAAGCACGTTCTGGGATGGCTTCGATCCGGTCGAGGTGATGTTGAACGACCCGGTGTGCCAGGCTAAGATCCGGTTTGCCGCACAGCACCACATGGCGGTGTGGCGCATCCACGACCATTGGCACCGGCGCACGCCCGACCCGATCTTTGCCGGCCTGGCCCGCAAACTGGAGTGGGCGGATTACTATAGATTCGAAAAACGGCCGAGGCACTATGAGATCCCCGAAATGTCCCTGGAGGAGGTGGCCCGCCACGTCCAGCGGAAGTTAGGCACGCAAAACGTGGTGGTGGTGGGCGATCGCAATCTCCGAGTGAAGACCATCGGCGATTGCGCCCATATTCTCTCGAGCGTTTTGCCCGCCCTCGGAACCTGCGATGTGGCCCTGGTGGGAGAGACGCCGCAGCATGACACCTTCGAATACCTGCGCGACGCCATGAGCCTGGGAATGAAGAAAGGAGTGGTGATGATCTCCCACGAAGGGCTGGAAGAGTGGGGCATGCAAGCCTGTGCCGATTGGTTGAAGCCCCTCATCCCCGAGATCCCCGTCGAGTGGATCGCCGCGGGCGACCCTTTTCAGGTTCCCGCGATCCAGGCCTGATCAACCCGCGGGCGCTGAGGCGGGCGAGTCCCGTCGCAAGTCGGGTACTATTCCTGCCCTGTTGTGGGCTCGCCTGTCGGACCAGGGCGAAGAGAAAGAATGGGAAAGCGCGAACGGCTCCGACGGTAACTCCGGCCGCGAGGCCGTTGGGAGTGCTGGTAGCCGAGGACAATGTAGTCAACCAGAAAGTAACCCTCCTGCTGTTGAAGAAACTTGGCGTGAACGCGGAACTGGCGGCCGACGGAGACGAAGCCATCGCGGCCGTACTGGCTAATCGGTTCGACCTGGTCTTAATGGACGTGCGCGGTCGAGTATGAATACGGGCGGAACCTATCCTGCAGCCGCACCGTTTCTGCCGCCGCCCGCGCTAAACACTCCAAGCTGCGGTTGCGGCACGACCGGTGTCGCAGGTGAAATCCGGCCGCAAACCAGCGACCGGGCCAGAATGTAGGCGATCGGGTGCAGAAAGCCCATCACGACGAAAATCCAGGTGTAGGAAAAATGCTGGACGATGAAACCCGTCAAACTGGTAAACAGCGTGCCGCCCAAGCCGCTGCCGAAAGCGATGATACCGGAGACAGACCCCACGACGTGCTTGGGATAGAAATCGTTGGTCATGGTCATCAGCGCGGTTTTCCACGCCATGTGACTGCATGTGACCAGGCAGATCAGCGCTACGGCAAGCGTCGCGGATGGTGTCACCGCGATCAAAATGCTGAGCGGCATCACCAGCGCGCACGGCAGCATTGTTTTCAGCCGCGCCCGGAGGACGCTTGTGCTTCTGGGGATCAGGTAGCCCGACACGAGGCCGCCGGCAACCGCGCCGAAGTCGGCGCAAAGGTATGGCACCCAAGCGAACATTCCCACTTGAACGAGAGTGAAGCCGCGCTGATCGAAAAGATATTTCGGCAGCCAGAACAGGTAGAACCACCAAACCGGGTCGGAGACAAAGCGGGCCAGCAGCAGGCCCCAAGTCTGTCGCATTCGCAGCAGGTCCAGGGTGCTAATGCGCGCCTGCGCGGTAACGGCTCCGGAGTCTTCGCGGATATAGGCCAATTCGGCGGGCGTGATGTGGGGGTGAGTTTCTGGCGTGCGATACAGCCAAAGCCAGGCGGCCATCCATACAAAGCCGAACGTCCCGGTGACCACAAAGGATGCGCGCCAGCCGTGCTGCAGCGTGATCCACACCACCAAGGGGGCCGCTACGATGGCTCCCACCGAGGCTCCTGCATTGACGAGTCCGGTGACGAAGCCCTTCTCTTTGGATGGGTACCATTCGGATGTCGCTTTTAGCGCCGCCATGAAATTGCCTGGTTCTCCGACGCCCAGCAGAAAGCGGCAGATCCCGAGTCCGAGCACGCTCCGCGCCAGGGCGTGCGCCATGTTGGCGAGCGACCACCAGGCCATGAAAATGGCCAGTGAGTTACGGGTTCCCCAACGGTCCACCAAAAACCCGGAGCCGAGATACATGACGGTGTAAGCGATTAAGAATGCTTGGACGATTTCCGAGTATGCGATGGGAGTGACATGAAGTTCCTTAGTGAGTACCGGCGCGACAATGGACATCGTCTGGCGGTTAATGTAATTAATAACCGTCGCGGTAAATAGCAGACCCGCGATGTACCAGCGCAGGTGCGGTATCTTCATGAATGAGTCTTTCCGGAGACGGCGGCCGGTTCGCTGTCCGAACCGATCCGGTATCGCAGAAACTCGAGTTCGGCGAGACCACGAGCGTCGAGAGTCGCGGTAGGATGGCGGACTCTGGCCGAGCGGATCACTCCGGCGGCGAGCAGATTCTGCTTCATGGCCGCAACTCCGAGGCCGGGTTGCAGTTCGAAGCGGATCAGCGGGAGGGCGCGGGTGAAAACCTCCCAGGCCCCGGTGCGGTCGCCTATGGAAAGACGTTTCCAGATATTGACGTACAAAGGCGCCATGTCGCTGCCCGGCATGGTGCCGCGCGCGCCACGCTCGACTTCCTCAATGAGGAACTGGCCGTTGAGCCCTCCGAAGACGATCAGGTCCGAATCGGCCAATACGGCGGTGATCTTGGGCGCGGTGGGAGGAGCTTCCACTTTCACCAGGCGGACGTGCTCGATGTCACGGGCCATTCGCGCGAGCAACCCCGGCGGCATGGCCACCTGGGTCATGAGCGGCGCATCCTGAACCATGATGGGAATGCCGACGGCGCGGCTGATCGCGTCGAAGTAGAACATCAAGCCATCCGCATCGGTTTTCATGTACGAAGGCGGCAGCACCATGAGCGCCGAAGCGCCCAGGTCCTCCGCCTCGCGACTGAGCTGGACGGCGACGTCGGTGCCGGAATGTCCGCTGGAGACGACCAGGGGAACGCGGCCGTCGACCTGTTTGCCGACCAGCTTCAGGATGAGGTTTCTCTCATCGGAAGTAAGGGTATAGCCCTCGCCGGCGTTCGCAAACAAGCCCATGCCGTGGACGCCCGATTCGAGCAGGTGATCCACCAGCCGCTGCTGGCTCTCCAGATCGAGCGCGCCATCGCTCGAAAAGGTTGTATTGAGAATCGGAAAAACGCCTTCGAAGTCTTTCATCGAGCCTCCGGGGAAACTCTGCTTGCGTGCTCAGGACAACCGATGAGGTCCCAGTTCACTTCGATCCCGAGACCGGGGCGGTCCGGCAGAGAAATCCGGCCGCGCTCGGCTTTCGGCTCTCCGTCAAAAATGTACCAGAACATTTCGTTGGAATCGGGCGCGCGCCCGGGTGGAGGCGGCGGGAAATACTCCGCCATGGGCGAGTTGAGATGCGACATGATCAGGTGACAATTGTGCATGTGCCCTCCGTGGGGTATCACGGGTAAGTCATGAGCGGCCGCCAGCGCCCAGATCTTACAAGCCTCGGTGATCCCACCGGCGCGGTTCACGTCGAGCTGAACGATGTCGACGGCGCGGTGCGCGATCAGATCCCTGAAGCCGTAGCGGGTGAACTCGTGCTCGCCGCCGGCGATGGGAGTATCCACTTCGGCAGCGACCCGGGTATACCCCGGAATGTCGTCCGGCATGACGGGCTCTTCCACCCAGGCGAGCTGCCATCCGGCATCTTCGATCATGTGGATCATGCGGATGGCATAGGAAACGTTCCAGCCCATGTGGGCATCGGCGGCCACTTCGATATCGGGGCCGGCAGCCTGGCATACCGTACGGACCAATTCCAGGTTGCGCCGCATTCCCGCTGTTCCATCTCCTGGGCCCCAGCCGAAACGTAGCTTCATGGCGGAAAACCCCTGGTCGACATACCCCTGCGCCTCCGCGCCAAGATCGTCCAGGTTGCCGGTGGGGTAAAGAGCGCTGGCGTACGCGCGAATGGTATCCCTGGTGCGGCCGCCCAAAAGATTGAAGACCGGCTGGCGGGCGGCCTTGCCGAGGATATCCCAGATCGCGATGTCAATCGCGCTGATGGCTTCGATGGCCATGCCCTTGCGGCCATACTTGACGGTTTCGCGGAACATGCACTCCCACAGCAGTTCCACGTTGAACGGGTCCTGCCCCAGCACGATATGTTTGAGGTGGTTCTCGATGGTGAATTGCGCATGGCCGCGCGCAGCCCCGGCCGTTCCGATGCCTTCGATTCCGTCGTCGGTAACGACCTTGACCAGCAGTTCGGCAACCGGCTGGCGGTCCGCGTGTTGGCGGTCGCGGACTTCAAACAGCGCGCTCGCTGGCGTGAGCCTGGGCCGTTCAAAGAACCTCGCGGCCGGAGCTGTGCTTGCCGCCGCCTGCACGGGCCGGACGGGCACGGTCTCCACGCGAGCAATCTTCACACCGGAATCCTCCAGCTAGGGCCCCATCGCTCCCGCACGGATGGGGGCGGAAAGATGGCGAGAATCCGAGAACCCGCTCCGAAAACCGGCATAGAGGACCCTTCCGGAATCATGTCATAGGGCAACACAACTGTAAAGTAGAATATTTCAGATGTCCATCAAAGCTGAAAGTGTGCGGCCAGCGCGGAATCTAGCAGGGCCAGCGCGGATATTGGACTTCGGCGCCGAGACCGGGCCGGGTGGGAACCTGGTAAAACCCGGCGCGGCATTCGAGCGGCGACGCCAGAAACCGATTCGCGATGTGGAGCACGCTGGGGTTGAATTCCAGCAGTTCGCAGTTGGGCAGCGCGGCGGCATAGTGGATGGCCGCGGCAATCTGCGGACCCGCCGCGATACTTAAGTGGGGTACGACTGGGAGGCCGATTTCCCGCGCTTTGCGCGCGATTCTAAGGCCTTCGGTCAGGCCACAGCGCCCCAGATCCGGCTGCACATAGCCGACCGCGCCCGCTGCGAAGAACGGAGCGAGTTCGTAAAGCGTCCGGTAGCTCTCGCCGATGGCGATCGGGGTCCGTATGCTGCGCGCAAGCTGGGCATGGGCCGGCACATCTTCCGGCGGCAACGGGGCTTCGAGCCATTTGGCCCGTTGCCGGTCCAAAGCGCGCCCGAATTCCACCGCATCGGCGGACGTCAACTGCCACAACGCGTCCGCGGCGAATCCAACTTCTTCCCCGAAGCTGCGACGAAGCTCGAT
Organism: Bryobacteraceae bacterium; assembly: GCA_049509915.1. Taxonomy (GTDB): domain Bacteria; phylum Acidobacteriota; class Terriglobia; order Bryobacterales; family Bryobacteraceae; genus JBEKYD01. The sequence goes on from JBEKZL010000028.1 coordinate 19,523, forward strand.
GAAGGTATCCAGGAATTCCTGCTGTCCGCAATCCAGAAAAAGCTTGAACGTTCGGAATCCTTCTTCGTGCCGGCTACGCGCATTCTGCAGACGGGCGTCAATGGTCGAGCCTGGGATTCCGCTCACGTAGGCCGCGACTTCCGTGCGGGCGCACGAACCCCGAACAAGCGATGAGACGGCACGGCCTTGAATCTTGCCGGCCAGGTCCCAAAGAGCCAGATCCACACCGCTGATGGCATCGAGCATGAATCCGCCTGTCTGGCCGCGTACCCGCATGGCGGAGTACATCCGCGCCCACAAGGATTCGATGCATTCGAGGGAGCCATCGAACTCGCTGCCGCAGACCACCGGTTTCAGTAGCAAATCGACGATGGTGCAGGCAACCTCGGGAGCGAGAGGCGCCTGTGCCTCACCCCAGCCAACCTTGCCATCGTCCAGTTGCACCCGCACGAGCGCGGTCTCGAAATCGATGGCATAGAGGGCCGGAAACACCGTCGACCAACGGTACAGGCCCTCCTGATTGCCAAGCCGGGTGGGGGAGCCGGCGGTGCGCTCGGCATCGTCGCGGTCGCGTGGAATGTGCACCGGAATGGCTTCAATGCTGGAGATTTTCACGATGCTGCCATTTGCTTCTCGCGCTCATAGAGGGCCAGCACCAGGTGGTCTTTGGCGCCATAGATGTGCTTTCGCAAGGCCTTCTGCAACTCGGCGGGGCGGTGGCGCTCTATGGCCGCCATGATGGTTTCGTGCTCCTTGCGCTCGTTCTGCAAACGCGACTGCCACTTGCTGTCGCTGGCGTGAATCCTGGCGATTTTGATATGCGCGTTGAGGGCCTCATACATCTCGATCAGGCGGCGATTCTTCGATGCCTCCACCAGCATTTGGTGGAAGCGGCCGTTATCCCGCTCGTGGATCTGACGCGCATCGTCGTCGGGCACGGGTTTGCGCAACGATTGCAGCAGTTCCCTCATCAAACGGATATCGTTGGAGCTGAGATTCTCGACGGCGGACTCGGCCGCCAGGCACTCCAAGGCACATCGAATCTTGAATGTTTCCTCAACGTCCTGAACCGTGAGAGTGGCGACGAATGTTCCGCTGCGGGGGCGAATCTCGACCAGGCCTTCGGTGGCAAGCTGCTGGATCGCATTGCGAACGGGCGTGAGGCTGACGCCGAGTTTCTCCGCCAGTTCTTCGATGTTGAGGCGCGTCCCGGGCCGAATGGAGTAGCTGACGATGGCCCGCTGGAGCACATCATAAACGGCATCGACGGCCCGCTCGCGCTGTATGCGGCGTAGCTTCATCAATTATGCCCTCTGTATAACCTTAGCGCAGCTAACCGAGCCGTAAACTAAATTATTTCAGATTATGAATATCTGAAATGTAACATCTTCAGGCTGGAGCTTCGCGACGAATGCCATCAATCGTCCCCTTACCTGGCGCAGCCGGAACCAAATAGGGAATCCGGCGCGGCCCGCGCCCCGCGGCTGGGCCGCGGCGTTTGGCGTTGGCGCATTCCGCCGCCTGTCGTGCCCGTGAAGATCGCCGAAGCCGGTTTCTACCGCACGAGTGCCGAAATGGCCTTGAAATGCTCGTGCCGGGCGTCCCGGAGCCACTCGAACAGAACCGACTCGGTATTTGTGACCGCGACGCCTGCGCCCCGCAGTCGATACATCGCGTTAATGTGGTTTTCCTGCTTCCGCGAACAGCAGGCATCCTCCACGGCGAACACCTCCCGGCCACCAGCCCGCAACTCCAGGGCGGATTGCAGCACGCACACATGCGCTTCCATGCCCACCAGGATTACCTGGGAACGGCCGCTAGCGTCCAGTGCTGCCGAAAATGTTCCCGCGCGCGCGCAAGAGAAGCACGTCTTTTCGAAACGCTGGGTACCGCCAGGGAGAATCCCGGTTAGCTCGGCTACCGTCGGACCGAGGCCTTTCGGGTATTGCTCTGTGACCAAAACCGGAACGCCAAGACACGCCGCGGCCTGAATCAGTATCCGCGTGTTCCGAATCGCGGCTTGCCGTGCGGATGAGAGCATGGCCGCGGCCAGTCGCTCCTGAATATCAATAATCACGACAACAGAGTCGGCGGCGCGTGCCAGCATTGGATTCTGATATTTCCGGGGCAGGAAATCGATGCCTCCGGCTCCTACTCAAACATACTAACGCAACCTCTCGCTCGAGCGCGGCAGCCGCCCGGCTTCGCTTGGCGCCGTGCGAGCGCCGGCGCAGGCATCCGCGCCGCTCTCGTGGCCGCATCGTCTGGCGCCGCGGCGAGGTTGTGCATTTGTGCCGCCGGGCCACAGCGCGTGCCGGCGTCATGCTGCCGCAGCGGCGGCGATTTGGCCTTTTTCAACTTTTTTGAGCGATGGAATAGGGAGAAATGGCGCCCGGTTCCGGCTTGCTCCCCTGGACACGGACGGGTCGTTTCGGCGACCCTGATAGCAGACGTCGGAAGAGCGGATTTTTCGAGGCGCGCCGGGCGGATGAGAGTCCGCCGGTCCTATCGGCTTTCCGGGAACCGGAGGTAGTCAGTAATGTCGAACGATTCAAGCCCAGAGGCAGTACCGGGAAAGAACAGGCGGCTCGCAAAACGAACTTTCGAAGTGGACATCAGTCCAGGTCTTCGAGAGCACGTCACTCAGGCGGCCCGGAAGATCCGTGAGGCCCACAAAGCCGAGCTTACAAACGGCCTGAAAGCCGATCGCGCAGGCCGGTTGTTCAGGAGCGTCATCGGCTCGAACGGGAACCCTGGCGAGGCTGTGGAGGCGCTCGTCGGCGAAGTCGGCGGCTTGCTGAGCGATGCAATTCGCGCAGGAACAGGCTTGTTGGAGGGACCAGTAATCGATCTGACTCAGGCGTGGATGGCCGCGGTGATGGGGCTGGTCGCCAAGCCCAACTTCGGAGTATCCTCCGCCGCGGGTCCGGTGCCGGAAGAGGCATCGCAATCGCAGCCCTCAGCGGCCTGCCAAGGGCCTGGCATGGCCGTTGACACCGCAGTCCCCGGTGACCAGGCCCCCGACAGGCCGAGTGAAGTGATGCTACGAGGGATTTTCAGGCAGTTTATGCCCACCTTGTTGACCATCCTAAGGCAAGGGGGCGACGGCTATGGGCTCGCAAGAACTGTGATCGCACTGTTCGGACGTCCCACGTACAATCAGGTATCCGGGCTCGGCAAGGACAAGATTATGCGGCTTGTGCAAGCGGAACCAGACCTGTGGGCCCAAGTCGCACCGCTCGAAGCTCAATTCAACAGATTCCTGGATGAATTTACGGATTACGACGCGTGGACCGAAAAACAGGCACGCCAAGCCCAAGAGCCAGATTCTCCACGGTGACCTGGAGATTGTTGGGATTTCCGCGTCGTCGGCTCTCGCGGCGCGCGCGGCATCGTGCGGCGCCGCTGGAAGGGCACCGCGGCCGCGGCGAGGATTCATTCTCAACCGAACCTGTTTTTGTGGCTTTCACCCCGACTCTAGCGTTGGATGCGGCCGGACCCGCTTCCACCAACCAAGGCAAGCACTTCCTCCTTACAAACATGGTTGAAATCCCCGTGGATAGAGTGCTTCAGGCACGAAGCAGCGGCAGCGAACTCGACGGCTTGTTGGCAGTCCATCCCGCTCAGCAAAGCGTAAATCAGGCCACCCGAAAACGAATCGCCGGCGCCGACGCGGTCCACGATCCAGATCCGGTACTTCCGGCTGGCGCAACACTGGTTGACATCGGATAACAGACACGACCAGCCATTTTCCGAGGCGGAAATGCTCTCGCGCAAAGTCGTGGCAACGTATTTGAAGCTGAAACGCCGGTGCAGTTCGTGAGCTACTTCCTTGTACCGCTCCACGTCCAGGCATCCATGGGCCACATCGACATTCCTGGCCTCCACGCCCAAAACGAGCGCGGCGTCCTCTTCGTTTCCAATCAGGACATCGACGTATTGCATCAGGCTGGTCATCACCGCGCGCGCCTTGTCGGGCGGCCATAGCTTGCGGCGGTAGTTCAGATCGCAACTGACCGTGAGACCGTGTTTTCGAGCAGCCTGGCAGGCTTCACGCGTGGTTGCCGCCATACTATCGCTCAGTGCGGGCGCGGTGCCCGACCAGTGAAACCATTGCTTGTTTCGGAAGACCGCGTCCCAATCCACTTTTCCGGGGCTCAATTCGGTAATCGAGCTGCGCGCCCGGTCGTAGATCACCTTTGAGGCACGTTGCGACGCGCCAGTTTCGAGATAGAACGTTCCCAAGCGCTCGCCGCCCCGCAGAACGAAATCGGTGTTGACCCCAAACTGGCGGATGAAGTTGATGCAAGCGTCGCCGATCTCCGTATCCGGTACCACCGATACCAGATAAGCGCCCAGCCCGAAGTGCGCGAGCGACACCGCGGCATTCGCTTCAGCGCCGGTGTAGGCCACCTCGAACTCGCGAGCCTGCACGAACCGCTCGTATCGCTTCGTGGCCAGCCGCATCAGCGTTTCACCAAAGAACACGGCCGCTTTCGATCCCTTCATTCCGTCCTCCCGATCGTCATTTATCTTTTCTTTGCCTCCTGCACAATGGCCGGCCATGAGCAGCCGGCGGTTCGCCGCCAACCCCGTCCGCGCCAACGCCCGCCTTGATGAATTGCGCCGCCGTGGCCTATGCTTTACGTCTGTTGCTCTGGGCCGCCTTCAGCGTTGCGTTCAGGTAACCAATGGAGTAAGCCAGACCGGGACTGAGACCCGGATTCTGCGGTGGCGCCGTTCCTCCCGGGCCTGCCCCTCCCGGAGTTCTCCCTAGTTCCGGGATATGATCCGGGATCACGATTCCATCGAAGTTGACATCCACCAGCGCTTCCATCACTTTGTACATGTCGTAGTAGCCGTCGTCCATCAAGGTTTCGGTAAAGTGGGGCAGGGGAGCAGTCACGTTCCGGAAGTGGATCTTGAAGAGCCTCTTCCGAGGAGCGAAGTAACGGATGACCTCCGCCGGGTCCTTCCCCATCCTCGGCCCGCCCTCGAGCCAAGTCCCCACGCAAAGGCAGATGCCCACATTGGGACTGTTAGCGATCTCTAAAGCTTTCCGGTAGCCCTCAAAGCTGGTGAAGATGCGGGGAACGCCCCCGAGCACCGGTTGCGGCGGGTCGTCAGGGTGGATCCCGATGCGGACACCTGCCTCTTCGGCAACCGGGACCACTTTCTTGATGAAGTAGGTGTAGTTGGCCCAGATTTCGTCCGCCGTGAACACGCGGCCGATGCCGGTTGGGTGCTTGTACACTGTTCCGTTCCAACCGCCCTGGAAATTGGGACTCGATAAATCGCAATCACTGGCGGAATACCCGCGGGGCGTGACCGCCTCGCCGCTCCGCCAGTTGCCAAGGCCCTCGAAGCCCAGGGTCATGTATGGGATGCTGGCCTGGCCCAGGTAGCGAAGGTAATTCAGGTATTCTTCGATCCTGTCGTCGCGCCCGGGGAGATTCAGCACGATTTCCGGCACGTTAAGGATGGCGTTACCATTCGGGGCAACCCTGGTTGACTCGTTATAAACCTTGAAGCCGCCCGCCTCCCATTGCTGGCGTATTCTGGTGAAGCCTTCGGCAGTGGAGGTCTCGGGCGTGGGATCCGCGATGCTCAGCCATGTCACCCCAAGCTGCCTCAGGTACAACATGTTCTGCTCGCTGGGATTCCGCGCCTGCGCCGCGATTTTGATCCCTGCGGGAATCGGCAGGAGCTTCCCAAAGCTTCTGCCGGCCGAAGACAGGAGCGCCGCTCCTCCCAAGGCCATCTTGGCGAAATCTCTTCTGCCGACAGTTGCCCTGCCGTTCCCTATCCTTTTCGGTTCTTCAAGGGTACTCATAACTCATATCCTTTCAGCGTACCGGGCCATACAAATCTCGGCCGCGGCGTTTTCGCGTCAAAGGTTTTCCACTCCTACCATACGCCATCGTCACGGGCTGAGGATAAGGACATCGATCTACGCGACACCGTCCAGCGTATCGCGCTGGAGTTTCCCCGCTACGGCCGGCCGCGGATCACGGCCGAACTGCACCGCCGGGGATGGCGGGTGGGGCCGGATCGGGTGTACCGCATCAAGCGGGAGGACAAGCTGTTATGCCTCCGGCCGCGCAAATTCGTGATCACGACCAACTCCCACCACGACCGGCCGGTGTACCCGAACCGGTCCAGCCCAGGTTAGAACGACTACACGGCCACGTGATCGCAACCGGCCTTCGAAGGTGCCCACACTTCAGCCCGAGCTTCGGCTCGCCCGGCTTGAAAAGTCACCCTACCGCGTTGTGTTCGGCGCGGCACCGGGGGCTGTCACCAGACATCGGGTGCCGTCCGGAGAGAAACCGAGCCAAAGGAAGCGTATGCGAGAATGGCAGATTATGCGGAGTTGTCGGTGCGTCGCCCTTCAATGCCTTGCAGCAATATTCCGTCGCTTACACGCCACCGAAGTGACTAAGCGCCTGCGGGACCTGGGGGCACGGCCGGTCTTGGCGGGTGTGGCTTGAGTTCATCCAAGGTCGCCACGAGCCGGCGGGCAGCCTGGCGGCGACTTTTCCCCTCGGACGAGGCTGCGCCTCTTGGCGCACTTTCGCCCGAGGTGCAGGCCGGTGCGCGGGTCGCGGCCGGAATGATTCTGGACGGCCATCACAGGTATCTGACGGAGTTCAACGCCATTACGGCGGGGGCGAAAGAAACATTCGAAAATCGCGCTTGGACGCAAGGAGCCCTGGATGCCAAGCGCCGCGTGCAACTTTACCGCGACGCGGTGAACGGGACGTGGTCGAAACTACGGAGGTTGTTTCCGGAGCGAGTAGTGCGAGACGAGTTTTGGATGGGTGCGCGGCAGGCCTTTCTCGAACAGGTCTTCGACGAGTATGAGGCCGACATTGCACTCACCTTCTTCTATTCCACCATGCGACTCGCCTTCGACGCGCAGGACATCCCGGTGGAGTACGTGGACGATGGTTTGGCCGAGCGGTCCCCGGTCCGAAACCCGCGCCCGGTCTGGCGGTTATACCAAGCCAGCCCGCAACATTTGAGCTGCTCCATCGAACAGGTGCTGAAAAACTGCTCCTTCCACGCTTGCTTTGAAAATGCGAACCGGGATGCGGCATTGGTCGCCGGCAGGCTGCTCGCGGAATGGAGCCACCAGGTCGGCACTGGCTATCCGCAGCATCTTCAAATGCTGGAAGCGTTATTTTTTCGCGACCAGGAGGCCTACCTGGTCGGCAAACTGCGCGCCGCCCCGCGCGAACTCCCAGTGGTGCTCGCTCTTCGGCATGAGGAACGCGGTATTACCGTCGATGCCGTTCTGACGGGCAAGGAGGATATGCGCGGTATTCTGTTTGTCTCCACCCGGTCTACGTTCCACGTGCGCACCGACTGCTACCGCGAAGTGCTCAGGTTTCTCGATACGCTGGCTCCGGAGCGGGGTCATCCGGCGATGTGTGCTGTGCTTGGCTTTACGCACCCGGCGCGCGTGGCGCTCAACCAACGGCTGCGCCAGCATTTGCGGGGAACCGGCGAACGTTTCGTGCCCACTCCGGGACGGGTCGGCATGGCTATGGTAGTGTTTTCGCCTCCTTCGTTCCCCTACGTGTTCAAGGTCATCCGCGACTTCTCATCCAAGCAGGAATGGATGGGCAGAGCGCGTATCATGGAAATCTACCGCTGGGTTCACGAGATAAACCGGGGGCGCTTGATGCTGGATGCGTGGCTTTACCGCAACCTGCACTTCCCGCGCGAGTCCTTCGACGAGCAGGTGTTGCGTGAACTGGTTACGAGCGCGCCCAGCAGCGTCAAACTGGATGGCAACACGGTCGTTCTCAAGCACGTATATGCGCAGCGGCGTGTGCAGCCGCTTGGCACATTTTTCGATCAGACCCGCGACCGCGTATCGCGCGAGCGGGCCATCGACGCGCTCGGCACATTTATCAAGGACCTGGCCGGGATGGGCTTTTTCGTGGCCGACTGTTACGGTCTCCCGTTTAATACCGGGTTGACGCATGCGTCCAACGTGGCGCTTTTCGACTTCGACGACCTGGGACCGGTCCTGCGCCACCGGTTTCGGGAAACGCCGCAGTTGGCGGACGAGCAAGAAGAGTTGCTCTGGAACACCGAAACCGATGGCGCCTGGTTTTCCATCGACAGGTATGACGTCCTGGTGGACGAATGGGCGCGGTTCTTGGGTGTTCCAACCGATTTACAGAACTACTTTCGCGAGAAGCACGGCGATCTGTTTACAGTGGATTACTGGGAACAGGTACAGCGCCGCATCACGGCCGGTAAGTTGCACTTTGTGCTCCCGTATCCGCCGGAGCGGCGTCTGGTAAAAGATAGACCGGATCGCCCTTAAATGTCTTCATCGCGGCTCTTGACGTCACGCGGGTCTGCCCCACAAATTCCAAAACCGATAGCTTTCCTCGCGAAGGAGCTATCCTTGATAACGGATGTGGAACACAATCGTAAACCGGGGCGCAGTCCTGATCGCCGTATTTGGCTGCGCTTTGTCACCGGCACAGGACATGCCGCACCAACCGCAGGGGAACCAGATTCCAGGGCCCGGCCAGTTCGCTGCACAGCAGGACTGGTACCAGGAGATGATGCAGTTCAAAGGCGATCCGAACGCGGACCACGACGCCTGGCTGCGCGACCTGAAGGCCTGGCGCGCCGAGCGGCTGACGCGCATGGGGTACGACGACGCCGAGTACCGCCGGCCGGAGTTTCAGTGGACCCAGCGTAACTTCATTTCGCCGCAGGTGATGGTGGAGGAGCGGAACTTGTTCGATGCCGCCACCGGTCGCTGGACGGTGGACAAGTATCTCGACGACCTCGAGAAACGCTACGGCGGGATCGACAGCGTCCTGCTGTGGCCGGTGTATCCGAACATCGGCATCGATAACCGCAACCAATGGGACCTGGCGCGCGACCTTCCCGGCGGCACCGAGGGCGTGCGCGCGATGATCGCCGATTTTCACCGTCGCAATGTGAGGGTCCTGTTCCCGACCATGGCGTGGGACAACGGCACGCGCGACCCGGGTGTGCCGCACTGGACCGCAACGGCTCAACTGATGGCGGATCTGGGCGTGGACGGAGTGAATGGCGACACGTTTTCCGGCCTGCCTCGGGCGTACCGGACAGGTTCGGATCAGTCGGGTCATCCGGTGATCTTCGAGCCGGAGGGGGCTCCGCAAGCCGACGAAGGACTGATGTGGAATAACCAAAGCTGGGCTTACTGGACATTCCATTTTCAACCTACCGCAAGTAAGCAGAAGTGGCTGGAACCCCGGCACATGTCGCACATTTGCGACCGCTGGGCGCGCGACAAGACCGACGATCTGCAGCATGCGTTCTTCAACGGAATGGGCTATGTCAGCTGGGAGAACATCTGGGGTATTTGGAATCAGATAACCGATCGCGACGCCGAAGCGCTGCGCCGCGTGGCCACCGTGGAGCGCCACTTCGCCGATCTGCTGTCGAGCAGGGATTGGGAGCCATTCGTTCCGGTGATCGAGTACGGCATCTTCGCCTCCAGGTTCCCCGGCGCCGGAGTCACCTTGTACACGCTGGTCAACCGCAACGAGTACGACGTCAATGGGGAAGAGATCGCGCTCGCGGCCGCCAGCGGCCGCCGCTATTACGACGCCTGGAACGGAACCGAATTGAAGCCGGTGGAGCGGAATGGCGCGGCGGTGCTGTCGTTTTCGATCGAGGCCCATGGCTATGGCGCTGTGCTGGCGGTGGATTCCGGCGCGCGCATGAGCGAGTTGGACAGCTACCTGAAACGCATGAGCGAGCTGACGCGGAAGCCGCTGGCCAGTTACTCGCACGAATGGCATTTTCTGCCGCAGCAGCTCGTCGATATCCCGCGCACCCGGGTGCCGGCGAGCGCGCCCGAGGGCATGGTGAAGATACCGGCGGGCGAATTCGAGTTCAAGGTGACGGGCATTGAGATTGAAGGCACCAATTGGGCGGGACTGGATGTGCAGTATCCCTGGGAAGACTCGCCGCGCCGCGGGCACGACCACGTGATGCGGATCGACAGCTTCTATATCGACAAGTACCCGGTGACTAATGCCGAGTTTAGTAAGTTCCTGGCGGCGTCTGGCTACAAACCCCGGGACGCCCACAATTTTCTGAGGGACTGGAAGAACGGCGCGCCTCCGCCGGGATGGGAGAATAAGCCGGTCACCTGGGTGTCGCTCGAAGATGCGCGCGCTTATGCCAGTTGGGCGGGCAAACGGTTGCCGCGCGAGTGGGAATGGCAATACGCGGCTCAGGGTACCGATGGGCGCTTGTATCCGTGGGGAAACGCGTGGAAGGATTCGGCGGTCCCGGCGAGGGATGAGGGGCGCGACCTCACCGGTCCGGCTGATGTTAGCGCTCGCCCGGAGGGCGCGAGCCCGTTTGGCGTCATGGACATGTCGGGCAATGTCTGGCAGTGGACCGACGAGTTTGTGGACACTCACACGCGGGCGGGCATCCTGCGCGGAGGCAGTTACTATCGGCCGCGGAATTCCATCTGGTACTTTCCCGCAACTTATAAGTTGACTGAGCACGGAAAGTATCTGCTGATGGCTCCATCCAAGGACCGCGCCGGCACGCTGGGTTTTCGATGTGTAGTGGATGGGAAGTGAGGGAATGACAGCTCAACAGCTCCCTGACGAGGCGTGAAAAATTGGCTGGCAGGCGGAACCGCCTGCCCCACCAAATGACCGCGGCCTTGCCCGTCGCTATGAATCCCGCTATTCTACTCCGGGGCGGCGTGGCCGCCCGGGAGGAGCAGATGACATCGAGCGCCAACCGCCGCGAGTTTCTGGGGACCGCCGCCGCGGCGGCCTTTTCCATCGTTCCCAGACACGTTTTGGGGGGACCGGGCGTGGTCGCCCCCAGCGACAAGATTAACCTGGCCTGCGTTGGCACGGGCACCGAGGGGCTCCGCGAAATGCCCGTTCTGCTGGCTTCCGAGGACATTCGGATCGCTGCCGTCTGCGATCCGAACAGGGACGCGGGCGGGTACCGCGACTGGAGCCGGGACGGCCTTCTGCGCGACCTGCGCCGCGCCGTGGGCGATCTCAATTGGCGGGCCGGGACGGAGGGCACGATTCCTGGTGGGCGCGAGGTGGGCCGCGCCTTTGTCGAAGCCTATTACGCCGGCCAGAACCGGTCGGGCCAGTACAAGGGCTGCGCCGCATACGCCGACGCGCGCGAGATGCTGGAAAAGGAAAAGGGCATTGACGCGATTAAGATCATGACGCCCGACCATCTCCATGGAGTGCTGGCCATCGCGGCCATGAAGCGCGGCAAGCACGTCATCACGCACAAGCCCATCTCCAACCGCCTGAAAGAGGCGCAACTGGTGATCGAGACGGCGCGAAAAACGGGGGTTTCGACCCATTTCATGCCGTGGGACAGCAACGGGGACATGGCTCCGGTGATGGCGTGGATCAATAGCGGCGCCATCGGAACGCTGCGGGAGGTTCACAACTGGTCGAACCGTCCGGTCTGGCCGCAGTACGCCACCATACCCACCGACCGGCCGCCGGTGCCGGCGGGATTCGACTGGGACCTGTGGCTCGGCCCCGAGGCGGACCGTCCCTACCACCCCGATTACACGCACATGGTGTTCCGCGGCTGGTACGATTTCGGCGGCGGCTCGATGGCCGACATGGGGCACTATAGCCTGTGGACCGTGTTCAACGCGCTCGAGCTTTCCGGACCCACCAGCATCGACCCGATGTTCACCCACGCCTGCATGCTGAAGGATGGCGTCTCCACCACCATTCGCAACGATTTTTCTTTCCCGCTCGCCGGCGTGGTGCGTTTCAAGTATCCGGCCAGCGGGCGGCGCGGGCCGATCGACCTGGTCTGGTACGACGGCGGCATGCATCCGCCCACGCCTGTGGAACTGGAGGCGGAGGGCCAGGAACTGGCGCGCGAGGGCATGATGTTCGTCGGTGACAAAGGCAAGATCCTGGCCGGGTTCAACGTGGAAACTCCGCGCCTGATTTCCGCGCACCACAAGAAGAGTACCCAGCCGCAGCCTGCGCCAAAGCAAAACAGTGGACCCCAGGCGCCTCGCCTGTCGCCCGGACTGAAACAGTGGGTCGCGGCGTGCCGCGGCGACAAACGGCAATCGCCCGGCAGCTTCCTCAACGCCGGCCCGATTTCCGAGGCGGTCAACCTTTACGCGGTGGCGCTGCGAACCGGCAAACGGCTGCGCTATGATGCCGCGGCCGGCGCCGTCACCAACGTTCCCGAGGCCAATAAGTATCTCTCGCGCGACTACCGCGCGGGGTGGGACCCGCAAACCATCTGAACGGTCGATAGGAGAAAAGCGTCAATGTATCTTTCGAGAAGAGAGTTCCTCGCCGCCAGCGCCGCCGGCGCGGTGGCAGCCGGCCCGCTCATGGCCGACCCGCTGGGAATGCCCATCGGAACCCAGACCTGGCCCATCCGCGCCGCCATCGGCAAGGACTTCCCCGGCACCCTGAAACAGATCGCCGGCATGGGTTACCGCACCATCGAAATGTGCTCCCCGCCGAGCTACAAAGAAGGTTTCGGAGCCCTGGCCGGCATGTCCGCGGCGGAAATGAAGAAGACCATCCAGGCAGCCGGGCTGCGCTGCGAGAGTTGCCACTATCAGTTCAAGGAGATGAAGGAAGCCCTGGACGAGCGCATCGCCTTCGCCAGGGAACTCGGCCTCAAGCAAATGATCTGCTCGACTTTCGGCGTGCCCGCCACCGCCAAGACGGCGGATTGGGCGAAAGCCGCCAGCGAACTGAACAGAATCGGCGAGAAGACCGCCGCCGCCGGCATCCAGACAGGCTTCCACAACCACGACTTCGAGTTTCAGAAGATCGGGAACGAGTTGATCTACGACCGGCTGATGGCCGAACTCGACCCCAAACTGGTCAAAATGCAATTCCAGGTGGCCGTGATCAGGCTCGGCTACCAGGCCGCGACCTACATGATGAAATACCCCGGCCGCTTCCTCTCCTTGCACCTGTCGGACTGGTCCACGGCGGTCAACAAGCCGGTTGCGGTCGGCTCCGGATCGGTGGACTGGAAGGGGCTGTTCGCGGCCGCCAGGACCGGAGGCATCAAGAACTACTTCGTCGAAATGGACCTGGAGTTCATGAAGCCCAGCTACGCCTTTCTGCACGGCCTGAAGTAAGGTGGAGATGAGCGCGAAGACGGAAGTCTCGATACGGCGCATGGGTGCGCGCGCCGCCGCATGACTACTTCTGCACGCCGCCGGTGCGCTTCTCCCAGCCGTTCTCGAATAGTCTAAGAAAGTTGTTCTGACCGTACGGGTATTTGGCCATTGCCTTTTCGTCGAATGTGACGCCGATTCCAGGCGCGTCGGACGGCGCCAAATACCCCGCTTTCACCTGGGGAACGCCCTGCATAATCTCATGCACCCACGGTTCCAGGAAGTCGTCGAAACACTCCTGAATTAAGAAGTTCGGAATGCTGCAGTTAATGTGGGCGTTGATGGCGGTATTGTAAGGACTCTGCGCCTGGTGAAGGGCGACGAAGGCCTCCGCCGCTTCGGCCAGGGCAGCGGCTTTACGCGCTCCGCCAATGCCTCCGATGCCCAGTGTCTCCGGCTGCACGATGTCCACCGCGCGGCCGGCCAGTAACTCCAGGAACTGACTAAGACGGTTGAAGCGTTCCCCGGTGGCTATGGGAACCTTGACGGACCGCGCCACCAGAAGCGTAGCTTCAATGTCGGTGGACATCACGGGAGTCTCGAGCCACATCGGCCGGAACTCCTCGAGTTGCTGTGCGACACGGATGGCGGTGGAGACGCTGAAACGGTCGTGGGCTTCGATGCACACATCCACGTCGTCGCCCACGGCCCTTCGGACGGCGGCCACGATGGCGATCGATTTCTTCTCCTCGCCGGCATCGAAGAAGCGGTAGGTGCTGCCGAAGGGGTCGAACTTCAGAGCGGTGTAGCCCATGGATTTGACGCGGGAAGCCTCTTCCGCAAAAGCGGCCGGCTCTCTCGACCCTTTGTACCAGCCGTTGGCGTAGACGCGGAGAGAGGGGTTCTGCTTGCCACCCAGCAATTTCCACAGCGGCGCATTCAGACTCTTGGCCAGAATATCCCAACAGGCAATGGTTATGCCGTTCATGGCAACGTTGTTGCCCAGGAACAGGCCTTTGTACATCTTCTGCCACAGCCGCTCCGGATGAATCGGGTCTTCCCCGATGGCGAACCGCTCCAGCTCATGCACCTGGGCCTCGAGAGGCTTGGTTTCAAGACCACCGGTTGCCTCGCCCCATCCCACCAGACCGGCATCGGTGAGGACTTTGACGAACACCCAATTCTTCCATGGGTTGCCCACCACGAAAGTCTTGATCTCGGTTATCTTCATGCGGCCTTCGGATTCGGCGGCGCGGGCAAGCGGCAGCACGCCGCTCACCGCCAATGCCCCCGCTACGCTTTGCATCACTCCGCGCCGTGTAAAGCTGTTCGATTCGCCTTTGGGATCGGATTGCATGTTATTTCAGTCGCCTCGGTTCCACTTACAATAAGTACTCACTCTCGCGAATACAGTGGCGTATCCGGCAACCGCTCCCTCAAGGTCGCGGCTCGGACCCGCGCATTCGCGGTTGCGCGCGAACACGTTACTAAGTGCCCGATTCCGGAATTACGGCCACGTATCGAGAAAACCGGAAATACGTCAGCGAACTTGTGTGTACTAAGCCTTCAGATATGGCCTCATGGCTTCAAAGTTCCAGTCGATCTCGGCCATCTCGTCGGGCTTAAGCCGGACTTCGGTTCTCTGGCCGTTGTGGTCGCGGCCCACTGTGGTCTTGAAGACGCCGCGCTTCTTCATCATGTACTGCGGCACGCCTTGAAACTGGCGCATCTGGTTGAGCATGAGCAATAGGGATGAAAACGCGGTGCGGGCCTTCTCTTTCTGTCCGGACTGGTACAGATCCCAGACGGCCACATAGACGTCGGTAAACTGAGCCTCGGGCATGTCACCGTCGCCGCCAAAGCGCATTTCGTAAGTGAGGCTGTAACCATTGGCGCCGCTGAATACGGAGGTCACCGTAGGCTTCGCGTGAATCAGGGTCTTCATGCGGTCGATAACCGGGTTGACTTCTTCCTTTATGTAACCGAGGTTTGGAAACTCCTTGGCCAGACCGATCAGAAATTCGACCGACGGATCGATTCCCTGGGTCCCGCCCGAAGTCTGAATGAACACCGGCCGCTTAGTCAACTTACCCAACGCCCTATAGTATGTGCGGTAATCCTCTATCGACTTCGCCTCCATCGGGGGCATGGCGATAAGGCCATCCGGCTCCAGTGCTTCAGCTTTGCGGGCGAACTCGAGCATGTGCTCAGTATCGGTCGATTGAACCCCGAACAATAGAGCCGGCTTACGCCCCTTGGCGGCTTTGGCGAGGACTTCCATGCCATGCATGCGCTCTTCTTTGTTGACGCCCCCGGGGTAGCCGCTGGCATGCTGCGGCCACGCCATTCCATGGGCGCCGCACTTTTCGAAGAAGTCCACCTGGTGAGCCAGGTCCTCGAAATCCACGCCGCCCGCCGCGGTGTAGGGAGTTGCCAGGATCGGGAAAATGCCGCGCATCGGTTTGGTTGTTGCGGCGGCCGAGGGCGGCACGAACGCAATCGCCGCTCCCGCTGCCGCGCCAAGTCCGGCCAGCATTTGTCTTCTGCTATAAGTTGTGGTCATCACGATTCTCCTCTCGCCTGGGCTTCCGCGCCGGCCAAGAGCGCGCCGGAGACCGCTGCCGCACGGCAACGTTCCGGAACACCTTTCCGCGAGTCAGACACTCGAGTTTCGTCGAATTCTTCAGCGTGAGCGCTCGCGGCCGGCGGCGTATTGCGCGCCGCCACGCTTCGATGCCGACATGGATACTGTGGGCTGGCATACCTTCCGCGCCGCTGGCAATACGGATTATCCCACAATGACGGGATGGCAGGGCACACGAACGCGAAAGCTACGAGCCGTTATTGACCGGCGCGATGACGATATAGACGATATAAGAGACTGTCGGGAGAACAACCACGCCTGTCATCGGGAAACGCTCCTTGACAATCGCGGCTCCTGACTCGCCGCATGTCACACAACTGGTGGAACTAGAAGGCTCTCGATGGTATCGTATCTGACTTACTTTGGCGCCGTGGGGACCGGCGCGGCGGGCAGCATATTGCGGATAGCGGCTATGCGCCATCCTTCGGGCGTCCGCACGCAGACGATGCTGGTCCACATGTGCCGTGCCTGGCCGCCGGCGAGGCCGCTAATTTCGTAGCGGCCGTCCGCGATGGCGGTATCCGGGGACAGAAAACGAACCGATTCGACGGCGATGGTCCGGCGTCCGCCGGTGCTTTCGGAACTGGCGAGCGTGCCGGTAACCACCGCGGAGCGGCCTTTGCGCCACTCGCCGGAAGAGACGAGCTGATCGGCGTCCGGCGTGAAAAGGCCCTCGATGGCTTGGGCGTCGCGGTGCTCGCGGGCATCGACGTAGCGCGCCACAAGGGCGCGGACGCCGGTTTCATCGGCGGGCTTTTGGGAGAAGAGAGGGAGGGCGGCGACGAAGAGAATCGCGATTCTGCTCATATTGTTGGACCTGTGGGGATAGTGTCTCAAATCCGGCGGAGAAATGCAGCGCCGGGACGAGCCTGGGCGTGACAGAGCGAAAGTACGCTCCACGAAGCGGGTCAGGGCATCGGAGGTTTTTGAGGTTGGAGCAGGGTGGGGAGGCGGTCGGTGGCATGGCCCAGGGCGCGGGCCAGGCTCAGCTTGGCCAGATTGTGGGCGAAGACGCTATCGATGAGGTCGAGTTGCGCGCTGGCCAGGGTTTGCTGCGCCTGCACCACCTCGACGGTATTGATGATGCCGGCTTCCATGCGCGCGCGGGTCATCTCCAGGGTTTCCCGGGCAACTTGCAGATTCTTACTCGCGACCTCGACCTGGCTGGCGGCGGCTTCAAGATCGAGGTATGCCTGGCGGACCTCGGCTTCGACCTGCCCACGGGTGTCGTCCAACTCGGCCCGGCGCTGCGCCAACACGGCTTCGGCATCGGCGATATCGCCCGCGGTTCGCCCACCCTGCCAGATGGGAATGTTGACGGTACCAACCGCGCTGAAAGCTCCGTGGGATTGCGCCGGGTTGGTGCCAATGGCCTCGTAGTAGCCGCTGACCGCGACCGAGGGCAGGCGCTCGGCGCGAGCGGCGGACAGGGCCCTGGCGGCGGCCTCCACCTGGGACTGGGCGGCCTTGACATCGGCCCGCTGTTGTTCGGCCTGGGCCACGGCGGCATCCACGTTCTGGACCGGTGCCGGGCTGAACGGGAAGCTATCGGTGAGGCGATAACCGGCGTCTGGCGGAAGGCCGGTGAGCCGCGCCAGGTTGATCTTCTGCTTGGCGAGATCGTTGCTCAGGGTAATGATCTGCTGTTGTTGGGTGAGAGTCCGTACCTGGTTTTGGTCGACGTTGAGCTGCGCCAGCACGCCGTGGCCGTGTTGCTCGGTGGATTGATGCAATACGGCATTGGCGGTGTCGAGTTGGGCCTTGGCGGCGTCCACCCGGGCCTGGGCTGCCAATACCTGCAGATAAGCGCCGCCCACGGCGAGGGTGACGAGGTCGCGCGCATCCTGCAGGCTGAACTCGCTGGCGCGGGCGGTGGCTTTGGCGGCGCGGTAATTATTCAGCGTGGTCAGGTTCGCCACACTCTGGCTGAGCGTGGCCTGGAGATTGAAGTAGTTGAACGGGCCCACCACGGTGGGAATGCGGAAGCCGGGGATGGGCGCGCTGATGCGCAGTCCGAGGGCGGCGAGATCGGATTGTTCGACGGTTTCGTTGAGACTGCCATTGATGTTGGGCAGCAGCGCGCTGCGAGCCACAGTTACCTGGGCTCGGGTTTGACGTACGGTTTGCGCGAGCCCGACGGCGCCCAGGTTGTAGGCCAGTCCGCGCTGGAGCGCCTCGGCCAGCGACAGACTGCCGGAAAAAGGGAGGGCGGTGGTGCTGCGCGCGCTGCCGGCATAAGGTCCGGAGACCTGCACACTGGGATTCAAGGTGTTGACGCTCGAAGTGGTGCCCGCTACGGGCTGTTCGACCGCGCCCACCGAACCGCCCTGGTTATTGCGGCCCGAGGCGGGCAGAGCGGCCGCGGAGGCACCGCCGCTGGAGGAAGACTGGGCGAAGGCGCTCTCGGCGCCCGCCAGGACGATCAAGAACACAACGCTGCCGAATCGTTTCATGGCATCCCTCGTCATTTCGTAATCATTGCCAATTTGCGCATGGCGTCCACCAACTGGCGCTGCTCGGTCGCGGAAAGCACCGCCATCTGGCGCGTCTCGGCGCGCCGGGCGCGCGGCAGGGCGCGGGCGAACAGGCGGTTGCCAGCCTCGGTGCGCTGGACCCACTGCACGCGGCGGTCGCGCGGGTTGCGCTCGCGGCGCAGCCAGCCGCGGCGCTCCAGGCCGTCGAGCACCGCCACCAGGGAACTGGGGTCGAGGCCCGTCACCTCGGCAATCTCATGCTGTGAAACGTTGCCCAGGCCGGCGATTGCCAGCAGGTAAAACTCACGCGAGCGCAGCTCGAGCGGCGCCAGGGCGCGATCCAGGCGGCGGCGCGCTTCAAGCCAAACCCTCCAGTTGTAGAACCACAATCCGGGTTCGTCCGGCCTCCCGAAGGAGGTCAGTTTGGCCGCGACCGTCAACTTCGCCGCGATCATCTTGGAGGCAACCCGCGGCATGGTTACAAAGTCCGCCGGAACAATAGCGTGGCGCCGGCCAGCATCAATGCCGAGGTCAGCACCAGGGCGAAGACGTCGGTGCCGATGGCGGTGATCCCGACATCCTTGAGCAGCAGGGTGCGGAAGCCATGAACGGCGTAAGTGAACGGGTCGCACGCCGACAGCACCCGCAGCCACTTAGGGAAACCGGCGACGGGATAGAAGGCGCCGCTGGGAAAATACAGCAACGTGTTCAGCACGCCGAAAATGGCGCGCGGCACCAGCGGGTCGCTGATGCGCGCCATAATGAAAAACATCAAGCCGATTAGCGCGACGGATGTGAGCCCGACCATTAGCGTCAGCTCCAGCAGGCGCGCCGGCTCGAAGAAGTTGGGGACCCTGGCCACAATGGCTCCCAGCACCAGGACTGTCTCTCCCGCCAGCATCGCCTTGATCACGCCGGACAGGTTGAAGCCGAGAATCAGCTCCCATTTGGTGATAGGGGTCACCATGTAGCCTTCGTGCAGGCCGCGCGACTTGTCGTCAATGAACAGCAGGCCGCCGCCGATCATGGCGGTCATGAAGATGGCCAGCGCCACCGAACCGGGCAGCAGATACTTGATGTAGTCGACGTAGGGATAGACCTCGACCAGGTTGAGCGCGGCCTGCGCCGGTTCGCGCGGCGGCACCTGGGGCGCGTTGATGGAGGCAACCAGACTGGACATCTGGTCGCCCACCGCGCCCGCCACCGTGCGATCGGTGTTGTCGGTAATCAGCGCCAGGTGCGGCTGGTGCCGTTCCAGCAGATCGCGGGAATAATGCTGGGGAATGATCAGGACTCCGCTCAGCACGCCCTTGCGCAGGTCCCGGACGGCGGCGCTTTCGTCGTCGTAATCGGTGGGAAGGAAGGTGCGGGCGTTGGCTCCCACGGCGCGGACCCGCTCCAGCACGTCCACCGATTGCGGTCCCCGATCGAGGTTGACCACGCCCAGGATGACGTTCTTGATATTGCCGCCGAAGGCGTTGCCGAGGATGATCAACTGCATCAGCGGCATCACCAGGGAGGCGAAGATCAACGCCGGGCTGCGGCGGAATTTGCGCATGTCGCGCTCGACCAGGGCCAAAGCTCGCTTCATCGCGGTCCCCCTTTCTTCCCTCCGCCCGCCGGGGCGGCGGCTTCGGCCATCTCCGTCAGCCCGTGGCCGGTGTAATACAGGAATACGTCGTCCAGGCTTGTCGACTGCACCGACAAGGCTTTCAGCTCCAGCTTGAGTTGGCGCGCCAACTCGATCAGCTCCTGGGCCGAAGCCGGCCCGCGGTCGCTCGAGATGCGATAGGTGGCCGAGCCCAGCGCGCGCACCGACTTGACCGCGGGCAACGATTCCAGGTCGGAGGCGCCGTGGGGCAGATCGGGCTCGAACTGCAGCTCGATGCGGCTGGCGCCGGGCACCGACCCTTTCAGCGCCACCGGCGTGTCCAGCGCCACGATGCGGCCGCTGTCTACAATGGCGACCCGGTCGCAGAGGCGGTCGGCCTCGTCCATGTAATGAGTGGTAAGAAACAAGGTGCGGCCCTGGTGGGCGCGCAGATGGGCGATCATTTCCCACACCGAAATGCGGGAGGCCGGGTCGAGGCCGGTGGTGGGCTCGTCCAGGAACAGGATTTGCGGGTCGTGTACCAGGCCGCGGGCGATCTCGAGGCGGCGCCGCATGCCTCCCGAGAGGGT
>JBEKZL010000280.1:0-9908 GCA_049509915.1 Bryobacteraceae bacterium
ATCGCCACGGCGGCCATGCCGAGCACCAGCGAGCGCAGCAGGTTCTTTTGCGGGTCGCGCACCTCGCCGGCCACGAAGCTCACATAACTCCAGCCGTTGTACGCCATCAGGCAGGCCGCCATGGCCACTCCGAAATGCATTGTCGACAGCGGAGGGGCGGCCACCGGCGCGGCGGGGTGCGAGCTGAGGAGCCCGGCCCCGATCAGTACCAACAGCCCCACTATCTTCAACCCCGTGAAAATGCGCTGCACCCACGCGCCTTCCTGCACGCCTACATAGTTGACCGCGGACAGCGCCGCGATCAGCGCAATTGCGAGGCCCTTGGCCGCGGCGCCGGTCAGCGGGAAGAAGTAGCCCGCGTAGATCGAAAACGTCACCGCCAGCCACGCGCTGCCGCCCGCCAGCACCGCCAGCATGAACGTCCAGCCGGACACGAAAGCGCATAGCGGCCCGTAGGCTTCTAGGTAGACGTATTGGCCGCCGGTGGCGGGCAGCATGGCGCCCAGTTCGGCATAGGCCAGGGCGCCAAAAAAGGAGAGTACGCCCGCCACCACCCATACTGCCAGGATGGCGGGCGCCGAGGGCAGACTGCGCGCGATCAGGTTCGGCAGTACGAATATGCCGGAGCCGATCACGATCCCTATAACGATCGCCGTCGCGTCGAGCATCCCCAGCCTGCGGGGCAGGTCGTGCGCGGCTTTCATCGAAAGCGCTCGCCGGTGTGTCTCTCCACTGCGTCCATATTGAGCGCGATCCCCAATCCGGGCGTATCGGGCACCGCCAGCATGCCATCGGCGTCCAGCTTCCAGCGCGTCTCGACGAGGTCGTCGATGAATGGAGACCCGGTCAGATATTCGACCAGGCCGGTATTGCGCGCGGCGGAGGCGAGCTGCAGGTCGGCGGCCAGGCCGAGCGCCGTGTTCCATCCGTGAGGGATGAAGCGGACGCCGTTTTCCTCCGCCATCCACGCGATGCGCCGCTCCTCGCTGATGCCGCCGACTTTGGTCACATCGGGCTGCACGATATCGAACGCCCGCTGCTCGAGCCACGGAGCGAACGACTGCCTGCGGGTCAGCACTTCGCCGCCGGCGATCGCGACCGGGGAGTGGTCGCGCAGCCGCACGTAATCGTGCAGGTTGTCGGGCGGGAGCGCCTCCTCGAACCAATAGACGCCGTAACCGGCGAGCATGCTGGCGGTTCGCGTGGCCCACTTGTAGTCCTGCGGCCAGAAGGCGTCGCTCGCGCCCGCATCCACCATCAGCAGTGAGTCCGGTGAGACGGCCTCGCGCGCCGCGCGCACGATGGCCTCGTCCATGGCCGAACTGCTCCGGCCGAATGGTCCCCAGCCGATCTTGAAAGCCCGAAATCCCTGTGCCTCGACCCCCGCAAGCTGCTCGGCCAGCGCGCGGGGCTCGCGCATCAGCAGCGACGCATACGGCAGCACGCGGTCGCGGTATCGCCCGCCCAGCAGCCGCCCGACCGGTTGTCCGGCTACCTTGCCGAGGATGTCCCACATGGCGATATCGATGCCGCTGATCGCGTGCGTGACCGAACCGCCGCGACCCATCCAGAATGTGTGCGCGTGCAGCTTCTCGCTGACGCGCTCCGGTTCCAGCGGATTTTCGCCCAGGTACAGCGGAGCAAGCAGGTGCAGCGCGCCCCGCACCAGTTCATCGTTGGTGAATGCGGAACCCCACCCGGTGACGCCTTCGTCGGTGTAAACCGCGATCAGCGTATGAATGCAGTCATCCGGCCGGATCTCGTTCGACCACCCGCCCTCCGGCGTGCCGTGGCGCAAACCCGCTGAGCGGATCTCTGTGATTCGCAATGTCTGGCCCCCAACAGAGTATAATCGGACCCATGTTACGGCGCAATTTCTGCACCAGTCTCGCGGCCGCCGGCGCAATCGGCCGGTTGGCGCGCGCTCAATCGCAATCTCCGGCGCCGGCCGTCGGCCGGATCGTGCTGGAGCCGTCCATGCCGGGCCAGCCGCACAGCGGAAAGGTGCTGCTCGCGGTGCAGGCGCACTCCGACGATATCCCTCTTTCCGCATCGGGCACCGTCGCCAAACTGATTGAAGAAGGATATACCGGTTATCTGGTGCGCGCCACCAACGACGATATGGGCGACGCCGTGGGCCTCGGTACGCCTGGCACCATCGGCGAGGCCGCGCTCGGCAATGAACGCGACAACGCCGAAGTGGCGCGGGTCCTCGGCTGCAAGGGCCATTTCGACCTGAACTACAGTAATCACCGCATGTTTGAGGTCTCGCTCAACGAGGTGATTGGCCGGCTCATCTTCCTGATTCGCCTCCTTAAGGTCGATACGGTCGTCGGGTGGGACCCGTGGGGGCACGACGAGGAAAATCCGGATCACTACTCCATAGCCAGGGCGCTTGAAGCGGCATGCTGGATGGCGGGCCGATTCCACGATTTCGAGGAGCAGTTCGCCGCCGGCCTAAAGCCCAAGACAGTCCGGGACAAGTATTATTTCGCGCGCCGTCCCGAGATCACGCGGGTAGTGGATATCAGCAAGCAGATCGACAAGAAAGTGGATGCCATCCGCGCTAACGTTGCCAAGGGCCCCGGTGGCCACTCCGGCTCGCGCCTGCGGGCTGAACTGGCGGCCCGCCATCAGCGCCTGCCGCTCGTCGACGGTGACGACGTCGCCGCCGACCGCAACTACATTCGCGAGTTCAGCCTGACGCGCAACCGCGAGTTGGGGAAGCAGTACGGAGTCGAATACGCCGAGGCGTTCCATTACATTCCCGCCGGCGCTTCCGGCGCGGACCGGGACCCGCGCGTCGACGAGTACATCAAACAAAACGCCGTCCCGGCCAAATAGCGATCCCGTAATGAGATACGTCAAACACCGCTCCCTTGCAGTCGCGGCCCGGTATGGCGTACTACCACATAAATGCAGGTTCGCATCGCCTCCAGGAACGTAGCCAATTCCCGAGGCGCGGAAATAGACGGCACATGAATGAAGCCGCACGGGATCTCGAGCCCCGATTCCTCGATCTCATGGCGCGCCCGATAGAACGTGTGATTGCAGACGAAGCCGCCCGCGTCCTCCGAGAACAGGTACGGAATATCGCGGGCGCCGAGTTCGGCGGCTATGGCTCGATAGGGCAGCGTTCCAAGGTAACGATCCGGTCCCACCGGCACAATGGTCTGGCCGATTCGGACATCCCCGGCGTTATCGCGCGCCGGTGTCGCGTCCCAGTTCCTGGCGACTTGCTCCAGACGGACCGCGCGCTCGCCGTCCGCCACGCCGAAACAGATCACCGCCTCCGGATGCAGATCGCGGATGAGCCGCACGATCTCGCTTCCTGCTGCGTGATATTCGGTCTCGAGCACTGCCTTTACCACACCGGCGTCCGCTTCGAGGGCGCGCAGCAGCACTTCGGAAGCGTTCGTCGCCGCTCCGCCGAACGGGTTGAAAGCGGTTGTAAGGATCATTCGGCCAGTGACTCCTCCTCGCCAAAGTGGCGCAGCGTTTCAACCACATCTTCCCTCTCCCGCGTCGATAAAGGCGAATCGTCAGCCCGAAGGCTGTCTCGATACGATGCCTCGGAGTCCACGCGCTCGCCCGCTTTCTCCAGGATCTGGGCGCGGGCCAGCATGCATTCCGCGTTGCGCGGCGCGAGCTTCAAAGCCGCCTGAATCGATTCCCCGGCTTCTGCCAGGTTCCCAAGCCGTAGGGCAACCAGGGCGCGCCCGCAGAGCGCTTCCGGGGAAGATCCCGCGTCCAAAAAGTACGCGCGTGCCCCGTCGAAATCGTCCGCACGCAACCGCCAGTATCCGCGTTCCACGAACTTACCCGGTTGCCCAACGAAGATCTCGAACAGCTTCTCCACTTCGGTATTCGCCATATCGAAATTCCTGAGTCTCCGGTGGCACACGCAGCGCATCAGCCCCGTTTCCGGTGCCGCGGCCGCGGACGACCGCACCGCTTCGGCCGCCAGCAGGGCCAGCCCGTACTCGCCCGCTCGCATCGCCGACCTTGCCCGTTCCAGGATCGCCTTCTCCGGCCCGTCCAGTTGCCGCGCCACCGCCTCCGCGTCGATAGCAAGCTTACCCGTGACCCCTTCGACGCTTGCCACTGCATCCACAAGCTTCCGCCGGTTCAGTTTCGGGTTTCGTTTATACAAAGACAAAGCGTAATTGGCGAATGCCCCATCCCAATCGCCTGCCGCCTCCTGGAATTTGGCCAGACTATAATACAGCCACGCATTTTCGGGAGCCAGCGACATGGACCGATCAAAATCCCGTTGGGCTTCGGCAGCCTGCCCGAGGCCCGCGCGAGCCACTGCTCTGGCGCGGTACAAGTAGCCCGCGCTCTCGCTGTCCGGGCGATTCGCGAGCACCCGTTCCAGGTCCGAGATGGCCTCCTCGTACCGCCCTGCCTCCGCCAGTACCTGCCCTCGTCCGAACCACACCGCCTCTCCCAGAGCGGGATCTATTTTCAGAGCCTCGTTGTAATCCACAATGGCCTCGCCGTAGTGATGCCAGTACCAATTCGAAAGTCCGCGTTCGCGGTAGTAACCTGCTCGCGGCGCCAGGCTGATAGCCTCGTCGAACGCCGCGATCGCCTTTGCATAGTCCTCGCTGGCGAAGGCTTCCCGCCCGCGCGCGGCGGCCGCTTCGGCCTGCTCTCTCGAGGCCTGTGACGTGTCTTTCTCCGCTGGCCCGCGAACGCGCCACGGCGGATCGAATCGCCCCTCCTGAATCGCTTCGAGAAGCCGATCGTCGCCCTTGGCGATGCCAGCGCTCAGATCGATGACCTGGAATGGCCGAAGCATCGGCAGGATCTCGCAACGGTCGAGCAGCACGGGAATCACGCGGACCCTCCCGGAGGAAGCGGCGCTTCTTTCCAACGCCCATACGAGCCCTGAGTGGAGCAGCCTGGACGATACTGCCTCCGGCGAGACCAGCACGACATAACAGTTGGCGCTCTCGAATGCGAGCCCGCTGCCCTCCAGCGATATTTCCACTCCGGCGACTTCGCATGCGCGCGCCAGTTGCCGCGCCCGATCCCTGTCCCGCTCCGCATGGATCATAAACACCCGCGCGATCAGCCGCGGGAACGGATAAGCCGCCACCAACGCTTCCAGCCACCGAACCTGTTCCGTTGTGAAGGCGTTCGTCTCCGGGCTCTCTAGATTGAGAACCCCCACGGCCCGATTGTCTTCGCCCAGTATCGGGATGGCCAGCTCGGCCATCGTAGACTTCTCCGCCCGGATGTATTCTTCGGATTGAAGGACGTTCGGCACCGAGCGGGTTCTGC
Source organism: Bryobacteraceae bacterium (assembly GCA_049509915.1). GTDB lineage: Bacteria > Acidobacteriota > Terriglobia > Bryobacterales > Bryobacteraceae > JBEKYD01. Next base: position 5,290 of record JBEKZL010000280.1, read on the forward strand.
CCTCGCTGTGCGCCCGCCCAATCACGCCGCTCGGATCCGGCCGGGGATACCCCTCCTTTCCTTTCCCCAAATGATCTGCCGCCAGGTCCAGCGCCGTCGTACCGAGAAAGACCTGAACGTAGTCGCACCCGGTAATCGCATCCACCGCCGTCGTCAACACCCGGTACAACTCCTGGTTATCGCGCGCCCGTTCCGCCAATGCCCCTGCGACCACTTCCGGCGAGATCCGGATCACCGCCAGCGAGTCGGTATCGTCGAACCCGATTTCAGCCATCAGATCGAGGTAGCGCCTGGTCCAATCGCGGCCGGTTGCCTGAAAAATCAGCTCCTGCAGTCTGTCCGGCTGGTTGGTACACCCCAAAGCGCCCGCATCCTTCGCCCCTGCCTCCGCACCCGGAGTCCTGGCCCATCCTGCCGAATAAATGATCGCCGGCGTTCTCATCCGGTCCTGCCGCAGCCTCCGCAGCAGGTCCAGGCCCGCTTCCGGTTCCCCGCCCCGCGCCATGTCAGTCACGACGACCCGGTAGGTGCCTTCGCGCAGCGCCGCCATACCCTCCTCGGTGCTGCGACTGGCGGTCACCAGCGCTCCCATGCGCTCCAGTTCGGCCGTCTCGTCCACGTTATTTTCCGGATGGTCGTCCACCCACAGAATGGCGACGCCCGCAAGCGGCGCCTGGATCGGCCACACCGGCGTCGTGCTCAGCGCGCCGCCGGCCTCTGCCTGAGGAACAATCACGGGCACCGGCTGCGACGTCAGCTTCAGCCGGTTCAGCAGACTTTCTTTGAGACGCGCGAACGGCTCGGCCGAGGCGGGCACCCGGTCCTTGCCTTCCGGGTCCGGCAACCGAACGACCAGGTCGTCCGGCCTGCCGAGCTGCCCGGCGATATAGGTTTGCAATAACCCCGCCAATTCGCGGGCATCGTCGTCGCGCAGCGATTCGAGAAGGATAGCCTGCGCCGCGGTGTCGAAGCGGAAGACAACCTGGTCCGGAGGAACCCGCGCTCCCACCGGCGTGACGCGTTCGGCCAGCCCGCTCAACATCACCTCCGCCACCTGGGATTGCAGCGCGGCCTTCCCCAACAGCGCACTCTGAACCAGTTGGACGACCGCCAGCGTGAAGGGCCCCGCCGCCAGATGTACCGCCAGGCGAAACGCCTCCGGCGATGCTGTCCCGCCAAACTGGCCGACCCGCTCGCGCACGCTCAGCGCCGGCCGCGCCATCGCCTCCGGCAGCGGTGGGGCCGGCGTGGTCCGCACCAAAAACGCCGGCGCGCTGGCCCTCCTCCGCGAAACCAGCATCTGCGCCCACTGCTCGACCGAAACCCGTTCCAGCGAGAATACCGGCAAGACCGAGCGCTCGCCATCGATCGCCCGGCGCCGCGCCCACCAGGCCCGCTGCCGGCGCAACTGCGCGTTGGCGCCGCCCGGTGTCGGGTTACTAACCAGAACCGCCGGTTCGCCCAGATTGGTGCTCTTCCATAGACGTTGCGGAAGGGCGTGCACCAGCACCACCGGAATCGACTGCGCCCAGACGTTCAATGCGCGGCCGAGCGACCCGTCCGCCCAGCTCTCGGAAGTGCCCGCGCTGAACAGAAACACGATCCGCCGCGCCTGCGGGTCGCGCAGCGATTCCAGGCTCGATTCCGCCCCGGATTCCTGCACCAGCCGCGCCCGCGGCTGTGTGTCCAGCCAATACGTGCGCACGTCGCGAAACGACCCCGTATACTGCAGCATGCGCTCGATTTCGATCACCGCCTGGGACCAGATTTCCATTGAGGGCGTACGCTCCACCACCAGGGCCGCCTCGAACCAGCGCTCCTGCTGGGGCCGCATCACCGGCACCACCTTCATCCTGTGCTGGGCGGTCGCTTCGGCCGTGGCTTCCTCATCCAGTTCCATCGCAACGCGGCTCGGCGCGCGCCGCGGTAGCGGGCGGAAGCCCCGCACCATCTCCAATCCTTGAGGCAGGGCGGCTCCGGCGGGAATGCGCACCGGCCGCACCGGCACAAATGGCTCGTCCGCACTTGCTTCGGGCGCGCCGGCGTATAGCGATCCCGCGGCTTTCCATCCCTCCGCGGGACGCGCCGCCTTGGGAACTGCCCCGGTCGGCGCCGCGCTTTTTGCGGCTGGAGCGGGTTTCACCGGCGGACTCGCGGCGGCAGGCAGTGGCGGAACGACTGTCGCGGCCGCGTCCGGCGACGCCGCCGGCATCGAGCGCGCCAGCCACAACGCGTCCAGTATTCCGTACTCGTCGGTATCGAACGCCGCCCGCACCGCGGCGATGAATGCCCGATTCGCGTCGGGGCCGTCGCGAGCCGTTTCAGCCGAAGCGGGAGAGCCACTTCCGGTCCCCCGTTTCGACCGTCGAACCGCCCATTGCCACTCACCGCCCAGGCCGCGTTTCATTCTGCCGAAACCTGCCCGGACCGCGGAGATGATTGCGCGGATCACGTTGCCTGCGCCGTCGTCAGTTGTTTCAACAGCAGATCGAGGACTGCCTGGCGCTCCCCGTCTTCCCGCCCGAATCGCCCATTGCCGAGCACCACGAAGACCGCGTTCAACAACTGGTCCGTAGCCAGTTCCTGGGTCTGCCGCGCCGTTACGAAACGCGCCACAAGCTGCCGCATTTCATCGCGCACCTCGGCACTCAGATACTGCTTCAGGTGCGAATCGACTATGCTCATCAGTTCCTCGTCGTCCGGTTGTGGAATCGTCATCCGGATGCACCTCCGCAAAAAGGGAGGCGGAAACTCGCGCTCGCCATTGCTTGTCATGGCGATAAAGGGAAACTGCCGCGATACCACCCGGCCGCCGGCGATTGGCACTCGCTCGTCGGATTCGTGCAGCTTGACCTCGATTACCGGCTCCTTCGCGCGAGCCAGCTCGGGAATCTCGAAATGCCCGTCCTCCAGCACGTTCAGCAGATCGTTCGCCAGGTCGATGTCGCCCTTGTCGATCTCATCGATCAGCAGAACCCGCGGCCATGTGGTCGGGTACAGCGCGCTGCCCAGCGGCCCCAGCCGCAGAAAATCTCCGATGTGCGCGCCCTCGCCCGCGTGCAGCCTCCCTACCGCGTCGTATTCGTACAAGCCGCTCTTGACCGTGCTGCGCGATGTGATGGACCACTGCAGCACGGGCCCCATTCGCAATTCGTAAGCCACCGCCGAAGCCAGCGACGATTTCCCCACCCCCGGTTTCCCCGTGACCAGCAGCGGGCGCCGCAGCGTCAGTGCCGAGTTGATGGCCCGCCGCACCTCCGTCTTGAGCTGCAGCGGCTTTCCCCGGTCTCTCTCGGCCTCCAGATAAGCCGGCGGCTTGTCGGGCAGAATCGGGCTGGCCTGCTCGCTCGAACGGCGCCACGGCGGTGGCGGCGGCAGGCTGGTAAGGCCATTGTGCGGCTCCCCCGTGCCCTGAAAAATTCTCCATGTCTCCTCAGTCATACTTTCGGCTCCTGCAACGGCATCCAGTGCCGGGCGTATTCGGGGTCATCCCAAAACATGGTCAGGCTGGCGCCCAGGTCGGTGGGAGCCTGCCGAATCGCGCGCAGTCTGCGTGGCAGCAGCTCGAACGCGTCCCCGCCGGCCCAACGTTCAAAACGCTGTTTGAATGCCGCCCAGCCATCCGCGGGTGGGCTCCGCAGCCATGCGATAAACGGAAAACCCGCCCCGATCAGTTCCTCGATTTCGTCCTCCGGCAGGAAGCCCAACGCCAGCAGCCCGCGGCACGTCGTACACACCCGGTCGGCGTCGTTGGGGCGCACGTCCAACCACTCCACCTTGCCGGATGCCTTCCGGTCGATGCGCTGCGCCGCCGCGTACCACGGCCCCAACTCCGTCGTCGAGGGCTCCAGCACTCGCGCGCGCCAGCGCACGATCACCGAATGTACCCGGCCCAGGGTCGCCCGCTTGGGCCGCAAAGCCAGCCCGAACTGGTCTGGCGCCCGGGAAAAAGACCCCTCCGGCAACAGAAACTCGATATCCAGCGCGTCCTCCCCTTTCCGGTATTGATCGATCACGATCTTGCGCGCCGCCAGAACCACTTCTCCCGCAGCCCGTTCCGCCCCGCTCCAGTCCTCCACTTTCTGCGCCGGGAACGCGTGTACCACCGTCACCGTCCTGGCCAGCAGCAGCCTCGCTTCGACACCCCTCGGGAGGGGATGCTCTCCGAATTCCGGTTCAATCGTGATGCTGAGCAGGAAGCGCTGCTCCTGCTGGAGATCTTCTTGAATCGAGCGCAGCACCACCTGGTTCGAGTTCTGTCCGACGAATTGCTCGATCCCGGCGCCGGCGGCGGGGTGGCGCGCGGCCACTCGCAGCAGAAATTGCCATAGGAACCGGAAGGAGTCGTCGGAATGGATTTGCGTCAGCTCGTCTAACATCGCGTCCACCGTCGCGGCACTCAGGCGCTCGGGCGCGGCGGCCAGCGGTATCACCGTAGCCAGATAGTCTTTCCTCAATTCCGCCATGGTTGTGGCCAGTGCCATCAGGCGTACGCGTGCCTCCCGCAATAAAGACAACCGGCCCAGTTCCGCCGTAAATGCGACGTCGTCGATCACTCGTTCCAGCACGTCGGTTCGTCTCGATTCGAACGCGCGCGCGATCAGCCGCAGCAGGTCCAT
>JBEKZL010000281.1:0-9548 GCA_049509915.1 Bryobacteraceae bacterium
TTGCCCTCCTGTGGGCAGCGTTTGACGAGGCTCCCGGCAAGGAATGGCTCGCCAACGTCAATTATAGGAGGGCGTTCTTCCTATTTCAGACTGCAAGAACCTGTCTTGGACAAGAGTGATTCTATATATAATCGCGCCGCGCCTTTCCGAAGGAGGGGGAATGGGGCGGTCGACGCGTGAGACAATCGAGTTGTCTTCGCCGATGCGCAGCGGGAAATTGTTGATGATTCCCGCCCCCTGGATTCCGGGCAAGGCGGATACCCTGGCAATCAGCGCCGCTTCGAACGTCCGGCTGTGTCCCTTGTCGTAGCCCTGCAGTCACAAATCGAAAGAAGCCGAAACGGCACCGGCCGGCTCAAAGCCGAGGTTCATCGCCAGCGCGTGTTGCAAGCTGCGCACCGCCAGCACCGAACAGATCACCAGAATGACGGAGAGCGCGATCTGTCCGGTAACAATAAGGTCGCGAACGCCCCAGCGGCGGAAGCGGCTTCCGGAGACGCTCTTGAGGCTGGGAATCAAATCGGTCCGGATGGCGTGGAGCGCGGGCATCAAGCCGAACAATAGCGTGGCAGCCAGCGCCGCTGCCGCCGTAAAGCCCAACACGAGCGCATCCGGCCGAAGGGAGGTTACAAGAGGGAGATCGATGTTGACACGCCAGGAGCTGAAGAGTTTGCACGCACCGAAGGCAATCGCAACCCCCGCCAGACCGCCCATGGCGGCCAACAACAGGCTTTCGGTCATGAGCTGGCGCAGCAGGCGAGCCTTGCTGGCGCCGAGGGCGAGGCGGATAGCGATTTCGCGGCGCCGGTCGGCCGCGCGGGCCGTCAACATACCCGCCAGATTGACGCAGGCGAGCAGCAGCACCAGCCCCCCGATACCCATCAGCACCACGCCGAAACCGGTAATCGGCCCGCGCAGCGCTTCGCCGATCAGCCCGGGCGCGGAAAGATGGAGCCGCGACTTGCGATCGAGCACGTCCGGATAGGCGTCGGCGAGTTGTCGCGCGATCCGGTTGAGATCGGCTTCGGCCTGGGCGCGCGTAACGCCTGGACGGAGGCGGCCCATGGCCCAGATGTTCGACGCGTAGCGGGAGTGTGGCCAGTCGTTGCCCGGCTCGATACGGGGCTCCATGGACATGGGGGTCCAATAATCGGCCGACACAATCAACTCCGTGCCCCCTAAGCCGGGCGGCGCGACGCCGATGACGGTGAAGGGATAGCCGTTGATTTTGACCCGGCGGCCAACCACGTTCGGGTCCTCCGCGAAACGGTTGCGCCAGAGGCGGTGGCTGATCACCAGGACGGGATGGGCATCCGGCTTGTCGTCTTCCGCGGGTCCGAAGAAGCGGCCCAGGAGGGGCCTCACGCCGAGTGCCTCGAAATAATTGCCGCTGGCCTCGTTACCCCAGATGCGATAGTTTTCGCGCGCCTGGACGCTCATGCTGACGGGTATGTAGCGGTACGCGATGAGATTTGAGAAAACGCGGTTGCGGTCGCGAAGGTCGGTGTAGTTGGGATACGAAATGGTGACGGAGCGGGGGCTCCAGCTCAAAAAGGCCAACTGCTGGGGATCGCGAACGGGAATGGGGCGAAGCAGGACGTTGTCGACGAAAGTGAAGACGGTCGTGTTGGCGCCGATGCCCAGCGCCAGAGTGAGAACCGCCGCTGCCGTGAGGAGCGGAGTGCGGCGGAGCATGTGGACGGCTTATCGCAGATCGCGTGCGCAGGTTTCGAGGTATGCCGTGCCGCGCCAGTCGCGGCATGCCTCCTGATGGAAAGAAACCGGGCCAATGACGCGGAGCGCCGCCAGCCGCGCCTCCGCCGGCGCCATGCCGGCCAGCAGGTTGCTTTCGATCTCCCGCTCCAGGTGATCTTGAAACTCGTCCTCGAGCGCGGCTTCGGCTTGCCGGCGCTGAAACAGCGACCGAAGCGTGTTCCGAACCATTGACAGCCAGCGCATAGTCCCTCCTTAAACCGCCTCGATCACCAGCCCGATCGCGCCCGAAAGCCGGTGCCAGTTGTCGAGTTCCGATTGCAGCCGCTTGCGGCCGGCGGCCGTCAGCGAATAAAATTTGGCGCGACGATGATTTTCCGAATCGCTCCATGCCGCCTTGATCCAGCCCTGATGCTCCAGCCGGTGCAAAGCTGGGTAGAGCGACCCTTGCTGCACCTGCAGGACGCTGCCGGATATCTGGACGATGCGTTTGGCAATGGCCCACCCATTCATCGGCTCGAGCGAGATCGTTTTCAGAATCAATAGATCAAGCGTGCCCTGAACGAGGTCTGTAGGTTTGCCCAAGCGAAAACTCCTCTCGACTATCTACAATACGAACATGTTTGTAGATAGTCAAGGGGAAAGAAACCAACAATGCCGGGATGGCGGCGGCATGGCCCAGATGTTCGACGCGTAGCGGGAGTGGGGCCGGTCCACAGCCGACCCCCTGGTCGGCCTTTCCGCGGGCGAGATTGAGCGGAATTCGGCGAGACTCCCACGCCGCCTGGCCGCGATCTCGCCAGGCTTTGCTTTTGGCGGTTCCGCGCGCTACACTTAGCGCTTCAAAATTCCTCGTAGAATGCGAAGGGTTTATCCGTGAAACTCGCGCCGGTAGATTATGTCATTCTTGTCCTGTATTTCGCCTTTGTCCTAGGCATCGGCTGGAGGCTCCGCAAAGGAATCTCCTCCAGCGGCGACTTCCTCACCTCCGGACGTTCGGTCCCCGTCTGGATCACCAGCCTGGCCTTCATCGCGGCCAATCTTGGGGCGGTTGAGCTCATCGGCATGGCCGCTTCCGGCGCCAAATACGGTATCATGACCGCGCATTTCTATTGGCTCGGTGCCATCCCCGCCATGCTGTTTATGGGCATTTTCATGATGCCCTTCTATTACGGCAGCAAGGCCCGTTCGGTGCCGGAATACCTGAAGATGCGCTTCGACGAAAAGACCCGCGCGTTCAACGCCTTTTCCTTCGCCATCATGACCATCCTTGCCTCGGGCATCTCCATGTATGCCCTGGGACTGTTGCTGCAACTGGTGCTGGGATGGAGCTTCACGGTTTCCGTGCTGGCTTCGGCTGCCATCGTGCTGGCGTACACTTTCCTCGGCGGGCTCACCAGCGCCATCTATAACGAGGTCCTCCAGTTTCTCCTCATCGTAATGGGATTCGCCCCGTTGGCCATCCTGGCGGTCGCGAAGGCCGGCGGCTGGCAGGGCATGGTCTCCCGCCTCCCGCCAAATATGGTGCACGCCTGGCGGTATATGGGCAGTCCCACCGAGAACCCCATGGGGGTCGAACTGTTCGGCATGATCGCCGGCCTCGGCTTCGTGCTCTCGTTTGGTTACTGGTGCACCAACTTTCTGGTGGTCCAGCGCGCCATGGCCGCCGATTCGATGTCGGCCGCCCGCCGCACTCCGCTGGTCGGCACCCTCCCCAAAATGATTTTGCCCTTCATCGTGATCATGCCCGGCATTGCCGCGCTGGTTCTTTCGAAGATGAACCTGGGTTACGCTTTTCCTCTGAAAGCTACCGGCGGTCCCGACTACGACCAGGCCCTCACCACTCTGATGGCGCAATTCTATCCCGCCGGTATGTTGGGCGTCGGCTTGACCGGCCTCATGGCTTCTTTCATGTCCGGCATGGCGGGCAATGTCACGGCGTTCAACACCGTGTTTACCTATGACATCTATCAGAGCTACATCCGCCCCGGCGCACCCGACCGCCACTACCTCACGGTGGGCCGCGTTACCACCGTGGCGGGTGTGCTGTTATCCATCGGCGCCGCTTACCTGGCTACCCGCTACAACAACCTGATGGACTTACTGCAGCTTGTCTTCGGCGTCGTAAACGCACCCTTGTTCGCGACTTTCCTTTTGGGCATGTTCTGGAAGCGCGCCACTGCCCACGGCGCCTTCGCCGGATTGAGCATCGGCACCGCCGCGGCGCTCCTGACGCTGTCATCCACCGTCGCGGAGGGCAAGGGGGGCTGGATCGCCAATCTCTATACATTCCCGTCGCAAATGGCGCAGAACTTCTGGATCGCCATCGTCGCGTTTACCACCTGTCTGGTCATCTCCATGGTGGTCAGCATGGTGACTTCGCCGCGTCCCGACAAGGAAATGGAAGGCTTGGTCTATGGCCTCACCAAGCTTCCATCCGACGACGCCGCTAAGTGGTACCAGCGGCCCGCGCCGCTCACTGTTCTGGTAGTAGTTTTGCTCCTCATCCTCAATATTTGGTTTAGGTGATATGGACCTGAGAGTGCCTTCGGGCTGGTTCTTTACGATCCTCGGCCTCATCCTGCTGGGGATGGGCGTCTTCGCGCCGGAAACGCGCGCCAACCTTACGACCGCCAACGTCAACCTGTACTCCGGCGCCTGCATGCTTATCTTTGGCCTCTTTCTGCTGCTACTGGCCTGGCGCGCAACCCGGGGCCATCGGTAAGCTCAGGCCAAAGGCGCGCTTGCAAGCTTCGACTCACTTGCGACCTTCGGCGGCGGTGTCCATACCCGGCTTGCCGTACTCGTATTGGATATTGGCCCGTATGGGGCACTTTGAGAAGTTGAAGGACGGCATTGATGGGCATCTCGCCCTCGTCCAGCGGGCCGATTGGCGCCGTGCCTCTTCTTGCCATCCTTGATGCGCGGCGCGGCGATGCTGTCGTGTTGTCGCCGTATGTGAGCCACGACGCCGTAGCCCCGGTTTTCTCTCCCGCGTTTGCAATGGGCTACGGCCGGGCGGGCGTCGTCTGTCCTCTGCCAAAGTTTCGACTGCTGACCGCATCGGATGTACATTGGCGAGGATGAATCTCCTTCCCGTCTTCAATACCCGCAAGGCTTCTTGTTTGTTTGCCGCGAAATCGGGCAGATCACAGTGGTTCAGGTACGAGACATCCAGATCGAAACTCTTCCTCGGGAAGAAAACTCAGGTTCCGAGCGTCAGCGACGTGATATGTATCTCTGCCCTCAAGCCCGACACATCCCGGAAAATCAGAAGCCCGGCATCGCTACGCTTGACGGTGTTCGCCTTCAGTTCGGAATGCCGTTCGGCTTCCCTTAAGCCGCTGCGTTAGCCTTCGCCGGAATCCGCGCCTGTGGACGACAACCGGCCCGGCTCCGGTCCCCCGGACCACCGGCTTGGTCTTGAAAAAGGCGATTCATCGCCTACGCAACCATGACTTACTCAGCCACGATTTGGTCGGTGTAAATCCAGGCCGGATACCCGGCGCGGATATGCCAGGAAGGCATGCGAAGCATACTTTCCCCATGGACCTTTATGTAACGGGCCTTGACAGGCGCTCGCAGATCGGCCCGGAATGATTGCACCGGAATGTTGGTAATGTCCGGATTCTCCTTCGGGTTTGGATTATTCGGATTGCTTATCTTCACCTCATTGCTGAACGTCTTTCCGTCGACTGACGTGGCATAGATGACATATTCAGGCAGGACCAGAAGGTTCCAGTCGGCTTGGGCCTGTGCATTGAGAAACTCCATGTTGATGGACTGGATATCCATGGTCTCTTCCAGGTCCAGAGTGAAGTCCATATGTTTACCTTTATAAGCCACCCAATTTACATCAGGCGCGCTCCAGGACTCATAAGACCCGAAAATGCCGTCCGTCAACTGCTGTGCTTTGGCTTCTCCGCCTTCAGCGAGCGTGACAGACAAGATTCTTTTCCCGAATGACTTGGCGTGGTGCATCTCCGCCATCTTGGTAAAGACCCGCTCATATGAGGCCTGGTAATCATCTGGCGTAGTGGTCCGTTCTCTTACCTTTGTAACTCCGCCTTGCTTGCATCCGCTCACAAATTGATGGACAAGCGACTTCATTTCAGGTTTTGCGAATACCTTGCCGTCCGGCGTATGCGCAAACATGCTCCGGGGTGTATCAACTTCGCTTCGCCCGATCTGAATTTCCGCATACAGAATCGGCAGGCGTGCTATTCTTGCTCGCTTGAGCAACTGCGGATTTGTTTCAACCGCCTTTTCCGCCTGGTCAAACAGCGCGTTGTATACCTTCATCATGTCCGCTGACAGATACGCGTCTTTCGCGTCTTCAGGGCTGCCGAATATGTTGAGCTTGAAATCGCTGCTCAGTAGCGATTCACACATTTTCTCGATGTATCGACCGATGTAGGGCCCGGCCTTGCCGTAATAGCCGTTCAAATATTCATCCCTCAAAGCGCTGTCATCCGCGTTAGGGTCCCACATCAGTTTGCAGATGAGATAGGCTCTCAGCCCGGCCATCTCACCGCCGGCCTGGCCATTTGCCTGCATAAAGAGCGAGTTTACATGGTGTTCCGAATAGAACTTGATGTTGGGTTTTATGGTGTGAAGGTTGGGGAACGGACTAACGAGATTGGCAAACTGGATATTGTAATCCCAAATAAGAATGTTGTCGGCCAGCTTTCCCCACGCTATCAGGTCACTGGAAAAGGCAGGATCGGTTTCGAAAACCGGTCCCTGGCGCCTGCTTTCAATGTTGCAGAGCATGATGTTCACGTTGGGCTCGGCTTGTATGTTTTGGGGCGGCGTTCTTGAATACCAGTAGGCCAGGGTAGAAATGACTTTGTCAGGAATAGCCTTGGCTACCTGATTCGCGAAATCCAGGATTGATCCGCTTGGCACTCCGCCATACTTTGCATTGAGTTGAGTGCAAGGTTCGCAGCGGCAATACTGGTCATTGTCATTCTGACTGACCGACCAATAGGTAGCGTCGGGCTTCGCGGCTATCTTTTCCCTTAAATTGGCAATCAGTACTGCGAGTACTTCCTGATTGGAGAGGCATAACTGCGTGCCCGGCAGCCGGTTGCCGTTGATCAGGGAAAAGTATTCAGGATGCGTTTTGCCGTATTGGTCCGGAGAAACCAGCGTGTCAAAGGTGTGGACAAACAATCCCCAATCGCGCCGAGAAGAAAGCCTGTGCCAGTCGCTATATTCCGGGTCGCTCGTATCCCGGTAGGACGTGGTGCGATACTGGACCGCGGGAACGACAACCAATGTCTTCTTGGGGATGCCTATTGAATCCACATTCGGAACATCGATGGATGTGGACGTATACATCCTGAAGCCCCAGAGCTCAAGCAGGCCATATACACCGTATAGCACTCCCCTGCCCGCGCCCCCTGCAATAATTAGTTTGTTTTCGGCGGGATAATAGGCAAATCCATCTTCTTTGAGTTGTTTGAAATCAATTTTCCGCGCTTTTGCATATCGGGTCTGTCCAATGAAAAAGGCAGAGCCGGCCCGGTAGTCTTGTTCCTCCTTTAGTATCAGGTCCGTATGCAATAGTTCGTTTGTATAATGCTGTAGCTTCTCGGCCGCTTGCTGCTCTACGGGGTTTGCCTGGTCGGGCACAATGATCTGATACCCTGCCAGCTTCCTGATACTCACTTCATCCTTTTCCGCGGACTTCCCGGCCCCAGCCGATACAGCGTGCGGTAGAAAGGTAAAGCCCGCAGCAAGCAGACCAGAACGCTTTAGAAAATCGAGCCTGGTCAGTTTTTTGCATGACTCCATAGCAGTATCTTGTCGCATTGACATCGCAACAGCGCGACCATGTGCCGACCGATCGCGTTCAGGGTCTTCGCATCGTCACGCCCCGAGTCAAGCCAATGAGCCCTATGTTCAATTTGTCATTGGCCGCGTCGTGGCTATTCCACTGCCGTCCCTTTTACCATGGCATCGGCTCCTTGTCAATGCCGGGAACATGCGGGGGACGCGGGGAACGCGCAAAAAAGGAAAGGTTGTTGAGAACCTGGTCGCACACTCAACCGCAAACGGCGCCGGTGTGTCCCACCTGCCATAATCGAGATAGAAGGGAACGAATCGATTGCGCATCGCGCTGCTGCAGATCAATACCACGGCGGGCGATCTGGCCGGCAACGCGGCGCGGATCGTCGCGGGAACTCGCCAGGCGGGCGAGCGCGGCGCGGACCTTGTGGTGACGCCCGAGCTGGCGCTGCTGGGCTATCTGCCGCGCGACCTGCTGATGAGGGAAGGGTTCGTTCGACGCGGCGAGCAAACTCTGGCGGCTATGGCACGTGAGTTGGCGGAGGCGCCGCCGCTGCTGGTGGGAACCGCCACTCTCAATCCCTGTGACGTGGGCCGGCCTCTGTTTAATAGTGCGGTGCTGCTCGGCGGAGGCGCCGTCGGCCAGCAGTTCCATAAGACCCTGCTTCCCACCTACGACGTATTCGACGAGGACCGTTACTTCGAATCGGCACGCGGCCCGCAGAGTCTCGTTTGGGAAGGGCACAAGTTGGGCATCAGCATTTGCGAGGACGTGTGGAACGACCGCGACTTCTGGCAGCGCCGCCGCTATCGCCAGGACCCGATCGAGCTGGTTGCGGCCGAAGGCGTCAAGTTGTTGCTGAACCTTTCGGCCTCGCCTTTCGTCGTGGGAAAGCAGATGCTGCGCGAACAAATGCTGAGCCACATGGCGCGGCGGCACCGGCTTCCGGTGGTCACGGTGAACCTCGTCGGAGGTAACGACGATTTGATCTTCGACGGCCGTAGCGCCGCCTTCGACGCGGAAGGCCGATTGTTTGCGCGCGCCAGAGCTTTTGAGGAAGACTTGATCGTGGTGGATGTGGACGCCCGCGCCGGCTCGATTTGGGAAGACGACTTCACCGCCGAAGCCGAGGTCTGGAGCGCGCTGGTGCTGGGCGTGCGCGATTACGCCCGCAAAACCCGTTTCCGCAAAGTCCTGCTGGGCCTTTCCGGCGGCATCGATTCGGCATTGACGGCGGCGATTGCGGCCGACGCTCTGGGCGCGGAGAATGTACTGGGTGTGCTGATGCCATCGGAATATTCGAGCGCGGGCAGCATCGACGATTCCCTCGCGCTGGCGCGCAACCTGGGCATCCGAACCCTCACCCTGTCCATCAACCCGATGGTGCGAAGCTACGATACGGCTCTAGCGGACGCCTTCCGCGGCTATCCCCACGACGTTACCGAAGAGAACATTCAATCGCGAATTCGCGGCAACCTGCTGATGGCGCTGTCGAATAAATACGGCGGGCTGCTGCTGACCACGGGCAACAAGTCGGAGGTGGCGGTGGGCTACTGCACCCTCTACGGCGATATGAACGGCGGTCTGGCGGTGATTGCGGATCTGCCCAAGACGATGGTGTACCGGGTGGCGCGATGGCGCAACCGCCGCGCAGCCCATATTCCGGAAGCGATCTTCACTAAAGCGCCGTCGGCGGAACTGCGCCACGACCAGAAGGACCAGGACTCGCTGCCGCCCTACGACGTGCTCGATCAGATTCTGGAGATGCACGTGGAGCAATCGTTGTCGGCCGACGAAATCGTAGCCAAAGGGTTGGACGAAGCTACCGTGCGGCGAGTGGTGAAGTTGGTGCGCACCGCCGAATTCAAGCGGCGGCAAGCCGCGCCGGTGCTGAAAGTGACTTCGCGCGCCTTTGGAACCGGTTGGCGGATGCCGATCGCGGCTGGACCGGGGTGAAACGGTTTGCGGCCGGCAACGGACCAAAGTGCGGCTGTTGGGGTGACTTGCCCTCTCGTCATGCTGAAACGGCAAACCACTTGCC
>JBEKZL010000282.1:0-9540 GCA_049509915.1 Bryobacteraceae bacterium
CAGTCATCGCTCATTCGGATTCCGAACCGCGGAGAACTTCATCGCAGCCATCTATCATTGCTGCGCCCGGCTGCCACTGCCGACCGAACGCTAATTACACTTTTCGGAGGGGAACCGGAATTCGTAAACTCGAGCAGATAGACTCCAGCCGTGCCCAGCGCAGCGACACCCCGGGCCGAAACCACCGTCGGATTACTTCCTGACTGATCATAGTTCGTGACCATGATCGATGTTGGAACCGCCTCAAGCGAGGCAAATGGGCCAAGGGCAGTCGCCGTTTGACTAACTTCGACGTAGTGGTCCGACACTTGAACAAAGTCGCTATTCGTTGTATTCCAATAGAAAGCTTCGAGAGTTCCGGACACAACGGGACCGGCCGCTGTCACGGCGGTTTGGATAGCGGGAATGAGCAACTCGCTCACTCCGTTCCCGGTTACGTCGGCCAGTTGCCAATTCTGAAGCTGATTGACGACGCCGCTTTGCGAACCATGTGCGGGGCGCCGATGCCGGTTGCGCGCGCTGTGCGGATCGGCTCACAGATTCTGCAGGCCCTCGCCTACGCACACGCGAACGGCATCGTTTCATCGCGACCTCACGCCCGAGAACATCATGGTGCGGCCCGACGGCTACGTCAAAGTTCTGGACTTCGGGGCGGCCCGCCAGACGTTCATGGCATCCGGCCGGCAGAACATTTCGTCCCACGCGGGGTTACCCGTCGGAACGCTGCGCTACATGTCGCCCGAGCAGTGCCGTGGAGATTCGGCCACACCCGCTAGCGACGTATTCGCGGCGGGCATCATTCTCTACGAAATGATTGCGGGCCGCCACCCCTTCGATGCCGATTCTCCCCTCGATACGGCGCACGCCATCGCGTGGTCGGACCCCGTGTCCTTGAGGCAATGGAATCCGGAGGTTCCCTCGCCAATCGGTGCGTTGATCACGCGAATGCTCAGCAAGGAGTCAGCGGGGCGTCCATTGTCAGCGGCGGCAGCCGAGGCGCTGGCCCTCGACGGGCAGTCCGCGGGTGGAAGGCGATCCCGTCGTAGCCTGCCATTCGCCGCCGTTCTGACAATCGTTCTCATCAACGTTGTGCTGGCGGCATATTGGCTCAGGCGGCCGACGATCGCTGATAACTCAACTTCCGACTTGCGCATTGCGCCACTCGCCAGCCTGCTCGGCGCGGAGAGACATCCTTCTGTTTCGCCAGATGGAATCCGCGTGGCGTTCGTGTACACGGGAGACAAAGACGTGAAGTCGCATATCTACGTCAAGAACCTCTCCGACGGAGCGTTAGTTCGCCTGACCTCAGGTGACCTGCCGGATTTCCAGCCGGTCTTCTCCCCGGACGGGACCCGGTTAGCTTTTTTGCGCGCCTTCAATGGACGGTTGCGTATCATGGTGATGCCTTGGTGATGCCTCCGCGGGCGGTATGGAGCGTCAGGTGGCCGAGGTCACGGATCTTCTGCGCGAATTCGCGATTATTACCTGGGATGGGGACGGCCGGAATTTGCTGATCTGCGACCGTCCGGTTGAATTCCGGCCGGAGGTTGCAATATTCCAGATCTCCGTGGAAACCGGCGCCCGCCGTCAGCTGACGTTTCCGCCGGCGGGGATGAACGATTGGATGCCCTTGGTTTCGCCGGATGGCCGCACACTGGGATTCGCGCGGATGCTCGAAACCAGCCGTGGCGATTTGTGGGCCATTCCACTGGCCGATAAGGAAAGGCCAGGCCGCAATCGCGAGCGGCGTCTGACTAATTCCGGTGAGGTCTTTTTTTGTTGGTCGTGGGCTGCGAATGGCGACGAACTGCTGATCTCGCACCGGCGATCGGACCGTGTTCAGCTATGGCGTCAGCCGGCCGGCGGCGGCGCGCAGGTGCGCGTAGCCGGCCTGGAGGATCAGGTCAAGGAGTTGGCGGTCGCACGAACCGGAAATGTCATGATTTATGACTCTGGCGCCGCGGAAGACTATAACATCTGGTGGTATCCGTTGCCGCCGTCCAAGGCCGGACGCAAACCTCTCATTGCATCGGCGGCATTCGATGGCGATGCGCGCTACTCGCCGGATGGTTCCAGGATCGCGTTTGTATCGGATCGTTCCGGCCAGGCCAATATCTGGATTTGCAAAAGTGATGGTTCCGACGTTCGCCAGATGACATCTCTTGATGGTAGAGGATTCTGGGCGGGCAGCCCGGCGTGGTCGCCGGACGGGAAATGGATCGCTTTCGACTCGCGTTCACCCCAGACCGAAAGCAGCATTTTCGTTCTGGACGTATCGGGGGGCAAACCGCGGCGCCTGACAGGTCCGGGCCCAAACCGACATTATTCCCAATTGGTCGCGTGATTCCCAGTGGATTTATTTCGCTTCGGATCGCGGCGGCAGCGGTCTCGATGTTTGGAAAGTCGCGCTGTCGGGAGAAGAGCCGGTGCAGGTGACCCGCAAGGGCGGACTCGAAGCCTTCGAATCTCCCTATAGACGTTTCCTCTACTACGCGAAACGGGGAAGGAAAAGCGGCTTCTGGCGCATCCCCCTTGTTGCAGGAATGCCCGGGGAAGAAGCCGGGGGCGAAGAATCACCCGTCCCAGGACTCGAGTCGATCAGCAACCGTTACTGGGAGAATTCGGCGGAGGGCATTTACTTCGTAGCGCGTTCGGCGCAGCCGGCGCTAAGGCTGTTCCATTTTTCCAGCGGCGAAATCAGCAAGACGATGGATCTGACGGTACCGCCGGCTCTCTCGTTTCACGGGCTGTCGATTTCGCCTGACGGCCGAGGGTTTCTTTACCTGCACGCGGATGTCGGCAGGAGCAACATCATGTTGGTCGAAAGCTTCCGCTGAACGATTACGACTGAGGCAAAGTTTTCGGCGAAATCGTGAGACGAGAGCCTCTGCCTCTAGCGTTTGCCGAACCGCTCCCGGAGGATCGTCGGCGACTCGTACGAAGCTCGAATGAAGGATAGTTTTCGCTCATCCTTTCATACGTAAGGTATTGACGCGCGCGTAGCCCCACCTTTTTCGAAAGTCGCGCAATTCCGGGAATCGAAAGAGCTCAAAGCTACTTGGTGATCCCAACCTCACTCAGCAACCACGCGTACTCGAAGGCGGTGTCACGCAGCCTGTCGTACCGCCCACTGGCCCCGCCGTGGCCCGCCGGGTCCATCTTGATCTTGAGCAGCAGCGGATTGGAATCGGTCTTCAAGGTGCGCAGCCGGGCCACGTATTTGGCCGGCTCCCAGTACATAACCTGACTGTCGTTGAAGCTGGTGGTCACAAGGATGGCCGGGTATGAGCGTTTCTCCAGGTTGTCGTAGGGACTGTACGTCTTCATGTAATCATACGCGGCCTTCTCGTTGGGATTGCCCCACTCCAGGTATTCACCCACCGTCAGCGGCAGGGTGGCATCCATCATGGTATTGATCACGTCCACAAACGGCACGGCGGCATGCACTGCTTTGAAGAGATCCGGCCGCATGTTGACGACCGCACCCATTAGCAGGCCGCCGGCGCTGCCGCCTTCGATGGCCAGCCGGTCCTTGGAGGTCCACTTCTGCGCGATCAGGAATTCGGCGCAATCGATGAAGTCGAAGAACGTGTTTTTCTTCTTCATGAGCATGCCGTCTTCGCGCCACTTTTCGCCCATCTCGTCGCCGCCGCGGACGTGCGCGATCGCGTAGGCCATACCGCGGTCGAGCAGGCTCACCAGGTTGCTGGAAAACGTAGCTGGTGTGCCAAAACCGTAGCTGCCGTAGCCGTACAGGAAAAGTGGCCCGTTGCCGTCGCGCGCGAAGCCTTTCTTGTAAACAATCGAAACCGGCACTTTGACTCCGTCGCGGGCGGTGGCCCAGAGACGCTCGCTGACGTACTGCTTCGGGTCGTACCCGCCCAACACTTCCTGCTGTTTTCGCAGGGTGGATTTGCCGGTGGTCACGTCGTAGTCGAATACGCTCGAAGGTGTCAGGAAGCTCTGGTAGTTGTAGCGGTATGTCTGAGATTCGTAATCCGGCGTGTCAACCGGAAAAACCGAATACACTGGTTCCGGATACGCGATTTCCTTCCACGCGCCGGTTTTGAAATCGTGGATGCGCAGATGGTCCAGCGCATCGCTTTTCTCCACCAACACCGCGAAGTCGCGGAACACGTCGATATCCTTTATACGCACATTGTCGCGGTGCGCCACGAAGACCTTCCAGTTCTTGGGAGCCGGGTCGTTCACCGGCGCGGTCATCACGGCGAAATTGCGGCCGCTCTTGTTCGTCAGGATATAGAACAACCCTTCGCGATGGTCCAGATAATAGCGGTGGCGCTTCTCGCGCGGCAGAAATACGGCGAAATTGTCGGCGGGCCTATCGGCACGCAGGTAGCGCACTTCGGAGGTATCCTTGGCCTCGATTTGCAGGATCAGGTACTTCAGGTCGCGGGTCTTGCCAACCCCCATGTCGTAGAGTTCGTCCTTCTCGTTGTAGATCTCTTCGAACTTCGCCGTGCCCAGCACGTGACGCCACAGCTTGTCGCTCCGCTTGGTGACGGCGTCCTCCGTCACCAGAAAGAGGGTCTTGTTGTCTGCGGCCCAAGCCAGCGAAGTGACGCGATCGGTCGTGTCGGGCAGCGTCTGTCCCGTGCGCAGGTCCTTCACGTGCAGAGCGTACTGCCGGAAGCCGGTGTAGTCGATGCTATAGGCCGCCAGGTTCTGGTCGTCGCTCACCACGAAACCGCCCAGAGCAACGAACTTCTTATCCTTGGCCATTTCGTTGAGGTCGAGCAGCACCTCCTCAGGCGCTTCCATGGTTCCTTTGCGGCGGCACTGGATGGGGTATTGTTTGCCCTCCTCGGTGCGAGAATAGTACAGGTAGCCGCGGCGCGATGTGGGCACCGAGAGGTCCGTCTGTTTAATGCGGTCAAGCATCTCCTTGTAGAGCGCGTCGCTGAACGGCTGTAGGTCCTTGGTCATCGCAGCGGTGTAGGTGTTTTCCGCTTCCAGGTACTGGGTCACTTTGGGGTTAGACTTTTCGCGCAGCCAGAAATAGTCGTCGATCACGGTGGTTCCATGTCGCACCTCGCGATGTTCGACGCGGGGCGCGGATGGCGGCGTCTGTGCAGTAAGCAGCGTGGCTGAGAAGAGTCCGAGCAGAATCGGGCGCGAGGAAAGCATGCGGTTTAGAATAGCGCCGGCTGATTAACACTGCAAGAGCACTTCGGCAGAGCACTCCCGCAGTGCTGTTGCAGTGGCGTCGCACAATGGGCAATACGGCACCTGGGGTGTCCCTGCGCACCGCGCGCCGCCTAGCGAGAAAGCGACCTCGGGAACAGGGCACGTCAATTTTGGCGCGGTCTATAGGCTCCGTGGCGAGAACAGCCTTTTCGTTTAGATCCCGATAAACGCCGTCCACGGAATCCACGTGAGCGAAAAGTCGCCGAATTGCGGATCTGCCGTTGATCGACGCATGCCCGGCAACCCGCTGCACCCGGCTTCTACCCCGTCCACCTCGGGGCAAACGCAGGTACCGATATTTACGGTTAACGCTGCTCTGTCCGAGCGGCGCGTATTCCGACCGGAGGCAGCCGCTTTCGCTGTGAACTACGTTATGCCACTAACCGCAGCGCTATCCGTTTCCATGTGAATGAACACGCGCTGGGCAAGCTGGTCGGCGCTCATGGCAAGATCGTGGGCCGATCTCTCGACGAATTTTGCCACCAGCCCCACTCGTCGGGAAGCACGTTTTGCCTCGTTGCGCACTGGTGATCTCCGTTCTGAACCTGCAACAATCATGCGCCGCGCGGGCGTCGGTTCCATCCGAGCAATTGGCGGTCCAAGCTCCTCTCGCGCTGGAACCTGTCGCGGGTTTCCCAACGGTATTTGTCACCAGTGCCGCCAGCATCTTTTCGCGGGCCTCATCGCGCCCGATCCATTGCGCCGAATCGAAGATCCAGCCGGTCCTGAAGTCCACGAGCAGGTCGTCATCGCCGCTTGCGTCCCGCCGCAGGCGCCAACTCAAGACCCAGTTGACGTTTGACGGTGTCGTCGGTAGACTCTGGCTCGGCATCTTGTCAAATGCTACGAGCAGTTCTTTGTCTTCGAGGACGACTTCCGAGCGGGCGGCATCGGCGGTCGCGGATGACTGAGCCCGGAGATCACACTCCCCGCGATTGCGGCCATTGCAGACGCCTCAGCCAGGTTATTGAATGTTCGCCTGTCCGTTGCGTCCTACTCTCGTGCCGCGGGTTGCTCTTACAATTGGTCCTCACTGGGGATCTAAGAGCCAGCGCAAATGGATGCGGCGGTCCTGGGTTCGGTCGACGGGCTCTTGGGCCACCCGCACGGGCGGCGCGGCGGCTCCTTTGGGAAGCGTGATGACGGCGCTCGCGAGCTCGCCCTGGTTCCATTTCACATCCACGCGGGCGCCGCCGCGCGCTACCAGGCCGGTGACGCTGCCGGACAGCCACTTGTTCGGTAGCGCGGGCAGCAGGCGCAGCTCGCCGAATTGCGATTGCAGGAGCATCTCCGCCATGAATCCGGGGGTGGTTATGGAGCCATCCAACTGCATCGGTTTGGCGCGCGTGTCGTTGGCGCCGCCGCGCTGCTGGTAAGTGGTCAGGTTCTCGTTTCCGGCCTCGCCGATCAGTTGGGAGAAGATCTTGTCGGCGCGGTTGCCGTCGAACAGCCGGCCCCAGATCCAGATCTTCCACGCCCGCGACCAGTTGCCTCCGATGGAACCGTCAGTAGGGCTTCCGTTATGCCGGCAGGAACACACCCAGGTAGCGCGGTTGTACTTCGGGTCGAAGCGCTGCGCGTTTTCGCCGTCGCCGCGCAGGTTCATCGAGACGCGCGCCGCCGCGGCCAGCTCCGGCATGCGCAGCGGATCGATCTGCTGGCCCGGATGAACCGCGTACAGGTGCATGAAATGGCGATGCTTGCAGTGGGGATCGTCGATATCGGCTACATTGGCCGAGGCGGCCGATCTTGAGCGGCATCATCCGCTCCCGCGTGGCGGCCACTCGCTGTCGGAATTCGGCGTCCACGTCCAGAACCTTGGCGGCCTCCACCACGTTCGCGAACAGGTCGCCCACCATTTCGACGTCCTGGAAGGGCGGCTCCAGGTAACCCAGGCTGGATTGGTGCTCGGCGGAAATGGCCGGCGCGGGGAGCAGGTGGCCGCGGTATTCCACCATGTTGGCCAGATAGAACTGGGCGGCCTCCTTCATCAGCGGGTAAGCTTTTTCCCGCAGATCGGTCCGCTCCTGCGTGAATTCGTATTGCTCCCACACGTGGCGGCAGTTCCACGCCGCGCCGCTCGGGAAAATGCCCCAATCGAGTGAGGAGCCAGGACTTGCATAACCCCAGATATTGCCCGTCGTATGTTGCATCCAGCCTTCCGTGCCGTAATACGCGCGGGCGACTTCGCGTCCCGGCGTCACCATGCCGCGGAGCCATTCCACAAACGGCTCCTGGCACTCGCTGAGGCCGAGCACGCCGCACGGCATATAGATCAACTGTATGTTGATGTTGATCTGATAATTACCCGACCAGGGGGACGTCATGGCGTTCGCCCATGGGCCCTGAAGTCCCGACGGCAGGGCGCCTGGCCTGGATGCGCTGATCAGCAGATACTTGCCGAAATGGAATGCCATTTCCTTCAGGCCGACATCCGCATAATCGGCTTTATCGTAATACGCCCAACGCTCGTTGGTGGGCAGCGCTTCGCGGGCGGCCACGCCACCGCCTAACTGGAGACTCGTCCGCCGATAAAGCCTCTGGTAATCGGCAACGTGCTCGGCCAGCAGCTCCGCATAGCCGCGCTTCTGCAGCCGGTTCATCACGCCGGAAGTAATCGCCCCTGGGTTTCCGCCGCGATAAGACGGCGGTTCGAAGCGATACTCCGTGGCCACTGTGTAAATGACGGTGGCTTCCTGCCCGCCCGCCAGTCGCAGCGCATCGCCGTCTTCCGTCAGCCGGCCGCCCTTGTGGCGAACCGACAATTGGATTTGATAGCGCAGTTGGTTATCGTCGATCTGCCCGGCCAGCACCCATCGCCCGGTTTTCGCGGAAGCGTCGACGGTGGGGGCGTGCTTCTTATGCGCCGGGTCGACCTGTATCTTGAACCCGAGCTTGCCCTGACGGTCGCAACTGAACCGCATCACCAGGGCGCGCGCAAGAGCCGAACGAGGAGTAATTGCCCATCAGGTACTGCTGAGCCAGCGCGTCCGCTTCGTGGATCTGGTCCGCCACAATCAGGCGGCGTACCTGCTGAATCGCGTCCTTGCCGCTGGGGATGATGCCATAATGGCCGCCCTTGGAATCGACCGGGCTGCCCGTCCAGAAGCTTTTTTCTCCGAGCGCGAGCCGCTCCTGTTTGACGTCGCCTATCAGCGATGCTCCGAAGTATGCGTTGCCTAGGTGCAGCGCCTGGGTGTTCCAATCGTCGCCGGGATAGCGGAACCAGATGACTTCGTTGCCGGAGGGATGCTCTTCCGCTTCCGGCGCGGCGGTGGCGCTCTGCGCCGCGAGCAGGGCCGAAGAGATCAGGAAGGTGCGGCGGTTAAATGAATCAGGAAAGCTTTTCTTGTTTTTCCGTGCCATGGCCGAATCCCAAAACCCGCCCAATCAGCGCGCCGATTCCCGGCAGCGATTACAACGCCCTTGGCAAGGCCCCCTCGACGTGGCCGGCGCCAGAAACCAGTAATATTGATTCTCCCATCCGCCTTCTTGCCCGAGTTTGATGTAGCGCACCGGCATTGGAGGCGAGAGCTTTGCGGGCATCGGGGGCGCAGTTTGAAGTGCTCATGTCGTTCCGAGTCCTTTCACGACAGGTTAATCCTTTCAGCCGAGAAAGAAAAGTTGATCGGAAGCATTTTCGTCCTAGCGCGAGCGGTAGATTTCGTTAATGAAAGTGGCGTTTCATTCCATTGAGGCGCCTATTCCTCATGCCACTGCCACTTTTCGGAAATGCGGTTGGAACGGCCGAACGCGCTGGAACACCTCCTGGGCACGACGGACGCCCCTGCACCGCACTCATGGTGCCCGGGGGAAAGACACTGGCAACGCGACGTCTTTCCCCGACTCGGCCGAGCTATAACTGCAGGCGTCCTGGCCGTTTGCGAGCCGGGCAAACCGGCATCCGAAAGGGACTCGCAGGAGGGCGGCCACTGGACGGCGGGATCAGCCCCGCCGTGATCTCGACGGTTAGGACCAGCCAGTGGTGCCAACATGATCGGCATCACCGCGCCAGCCACTCTGCCGTATTTCCACAAACGCCCGTGCGTAGAGTCGCGGCTCTCGGACGACGACGTCTGCGGACGTTCGGGGGATCAGTTCCGATCACGATCACGCGTCCAAACGCAGATGCGGTCGTGGGCTCGGCCCCGAGGGACGGCTGCCGATAACGCCATAACGCTCGCCGATGCCGTTGCTGGTTTGACAACAGCCTAGTATTACTTCGTTAAGTATTGACAAAACATAAAAATGGCGTTATGTTTGGGCATGACCGACGCCCAGATGGGTCGATGCCGAAAGCGCCTGGAGCAATTCTTGGTCGATCTGTTGGAA
>JBEKZL010000283.1:0-9504 GCA_049509915.1 Bryobacteraceae bacterium
CTTTCCGGACACTCGAAAATACCGGGCGACTGCGGCGACATGGTCACCGTGCCGGCGCCGTAAACCTGTTGGGTGGTGGCGTCCACCACTTCCAGCGTGGCCGTACCGGAGGTGGGCGCGGCATTGGGAACCTGGAAGTTGATCTGGCCGGCGCCCGCGAAGTACAGCGGAACCGGGACGCCGTTAAACAGCACCTGTAGGTTTCCCAGCGTGGTGCCGAGCGGAAGGCTGGCGGCTGGAACGTACAGGGAGCTCGGCCCGAACTGGGTCGGGGAGGCTATTTGGTAGATCGTCGCGGCCATGCCGGGCGCGATGTTTTTGTAAGCCAGGAAACTGGCGCCGTTGACAGCCGTCAGGCCCTGGTAGTAAACCGAAATACGGCTCGTGGCATCGGCCACAAACAGGTCGCCGTATTGGTCCTGCAGAACGGCGAGGGTTGCCTGGCTGGCGTAAACCGTGCCATTCGACACCGGGTTGAGCGCCAAAGTCTCATATTTCGGGAAGCGAATGCAGGTATTGTTTCCACCGTTGGCCACCCAGATTTCGCCGGTCGAGGAATTTACAAAAATGCCGACCGGCGTAGAGATGCCGTTGCCCGTAAGCGTAATCAGCGGGTTGGAGCCGGTGCTGGAGGCGGTGTTGGGATCACCAAAAATCTGCACCCGGTTGTTGCTTGTATCGGCCACATAGAGTTGGCCGCTGGTGTCGGCGGCGATATGGTGCGGGGCGCTCAACTGGGTTGGGCCGCTGCCGGCTGTGGTGGAGGTGAAACTCTGCTGTCCGAAGACCCTGGTGGCTGCCTTTCCGTTATCGGTGCCGGCGACGAAGGTGCCGTTGGCCGTAAATGGAATGTAGAGTACGCGGTTAAACTCCTGGTCGGCAACCAGCAAGCCGTTCACGCCGCTAAAAGCCAGGCCGTACGGGCCGCCCATGGTGCTCTGGCTGGCCACCTGGTTGGAAAAGGTGAAGCTGGATTGTCCCAGCACCAGGTCCGCCGCGGGCAGCGTGGGCAGGGTGGGGTAGTTCGCAAAGGGAGCGGGGAAGCGCAGCACCCGGCCGTTGGCGCGGTCGGCTACATAGAGATTGCCGGCCGAATCCACCAGCACGTCGGTGGGCTGGCAGAGGCTGGTGGCGGTGGGCTGAGCGCCGTCGCCGCTGGGGTAGTTGCATAGCCCCGTGGTAAAGTCCTTCTGGCCGATGACGAGGGTGGCGTAGGCGCCGGGAGCGATCTTGCGCGCGTCGTAGAAAGCCAATACGCGGTTATTGTAAGTGTCGGCTACGTAAAGATGCGGCACGCTGCCGGTCGCGTCGAGCGCGAGGCCGGTGTCGGCGGCGGCCCCGCCGTTGCTAAAGCTGAGGAAATCGAATTCCTTGCCTTCGATCAGGTTGATCGAAGAAGCGGTCAACGAAGCTTGTCCCAAGACCGAGGAGGCGTTGGAAAAAGTAGCGCCGGATACAAGGTTGAAGGCCAACACGCGATTATTGGAGGTATCGGCAACGAACAGTTGATTGCTGGCAGGGTAGTAGACGGCGCCGCCGGGCAGGTACAGCGAGCCGCTGGTGGCCGGTGGGGTGACGATCGTCGTCGAGGTGGTGCCATTGGCGCCGAAGGCGGTGAAGCCGCTCTGCCCGACTACATAGCTGGCCGGCGGCGAGAAGGAGGTCGCCTGGGCCGGCCACTTCGCATACGGCGGGAAGATCAGAATACGGTTATAGCCGGAATCCACCACGCCCACACTCGAATCGGCCAGGAAGAAGAGCCCCTCGGGGTAAGCGAGCAATGTCTGCCCCTCGAGCGTCTGGGCTTGGCTTTGGGTCAGGCCGGTCAGCTCGGACGCCTGCAGCACCCCCATGATGCGGGTGGCCGAAGCCGCCGTGCCGAAAACGCCGCCGGCAGGCACGAACACCAGAACCCGGCTGAAATTGGACGGGTTGCTGGTGTCCGAATCGGACACAAAGAGATTGCCGCTGCCATCGAAACCAAGCGCCAGGGGAACGGCGAACTGGTCGGTGATGGTCATGCCGTTGGTGGTGCCGGCGCCGATAGTGGTGTTATAGGTCGACGTCAGGTTGGGTTGGCCAAGTTCCACCGTCGCTGCAGGGTTGCTGGTGCCGGCGGCGATGGCGCTTTGGGGAAACTCGAGCACGCGGCGGTTCCCCGGATCCGTCGTCCAAAGGTTGCCGTTAGCGTCGAACGCGATGGTAATCGGAACGCCGGATGCGAAATAGACCCCTTGCGCGCCAACCTGGCCGGTGTAGTTGGCGGTTTTGGTGCTGACGCTGGGCTGGCCGATCACCATGTCCGGCTCGATTGGCAAGCCGGTCTGTGCAAACGGGTGGGGAAATCGAATGATGCGGTTGTTGTTGGTGTCCGCCACGTACAGGTTTCCCTGGTAAACGGCCAGGCCGGTGGGAAAACTAAGCCCCGACGACCCCGGCGATGTTGTGGTTCCCGGTCCGTAGGCTCCGGTGGAATACCGGTCGACCTGCCCGATGACCAAATCCGCCGCTTGGCCATTGGTAAAGCCGGTCGCGTTCTTCCATGCCAGAACCCGATTATTATTGCTATCGGATACGTAAAGGTAAGGGGGAGTCACGCTGGTATCGAGCGCCACATTTTCGGGATTGAACAGCTCCCTGCCTTCGACAAGGTTGGGATTGGCCGATTCCGGAGCCGTCACGGTAGTCCCGGCGGGCTGCCCAACGGCCGCCGAAGGCTGTGCGTTCAAGGTCACACTGTTGGTCGTAGACTGGGGGTAACCAATGGCGCTCCACAACAAGGCGCAAGGGATGCTTAGATACTTAATTTTCATAGAGATTCCAGGCGGGCGCGACGCGGGAGCGCTCTTCAAAAAGCATACCAGACCGGGTCGGCCCCGCGACATAGGGTGAGTACCAGGAGTACACTCGCAACGTCCCTAATGGCACACCTTTAGAAGGCCAAACTGTCGCGCCGGACGCCACATTGTAGCCCCCTAATCACGCCGCCGGCGGATGAGAGAAGGAACTGACCGGTCGCCGATCGCGACCCGTAGCGCTTCGGTCATTCCGGCGGCCTGGATTCGGACAGCTTCCTCTGTTAAAATCGAATCGTCTACTGGGACGTCGTCTAACGGTAAGACTGCAGACTCTGGATCTGCGTATCGGGGTTCGAATCCCTGCGTCCCAGCCAATCAAACCAACAATTTAGCCGGTTCGCTCCCCGCAAAATCCCGTGTTGACATCAGGTGTGCCCAAAGTGTGCCCAGGTTGTGTAGGATTGGTTTTCCCGGCCACGTAGGTTTCAAGTTTTCGGGCGGCATCGTGGAGGTCCCGCTCGCTCACAATGTTGTACCGCTCGAACACCGAGCGGGTCTTGTGTCCGCTAATTCGCATGGCCACCGATTCCGGGTTGGGGCGAGCCCGGCAGCTTCGCACGCCGTCCTCCAGGAGCGCTGGAAGCGGCCGATCTTCCCCCCGGATTCGTTGAAGAATACCCACTGGCAAGTAGGAAACTTCGTGTCCCGGATGGATTGCTGCATGGCCAGCGTCTCGTATAGCTCCGTCGTCAACGGCAGGTTCCGGGCTTCGTGGTTTTTTGTGGTGCCCGGCTCCAGCCGCACGAGTCGTTCCATCAGGTCCACCTGCGACCATTGCAGCGCGAGAATCTCCCCACGCCGACAGCCCGTATAGTAGGCGAACGTAAGGACCGGGCGTAGATATGCCGGCAGCGCCACCCGCATGGCGAAGAACTGTTCGTGCTCGAAAAAGCCTTTGCGGACATTGTGCTCCTCCAGCATCGGGATATGCGGTACGCTCACGACTTTGCGCAGTGTGCTTTTCCAGGCGAGGTAGAAGCCGTGCTTGAGTAGGGCCAACTCCCGGTTGATGGTGGCATTGCACGCCGGCGTGATGGGAATCTGCTTCACCTCGTTGAGCCGCCCACGATATGGCCGGGTGCCCTGGTCGCTGCCCCGCCTGAATCCGACGTATTTCTTGACCACTTCTGTAGACACCGCTGTTGCGCGGCGCCCACGACAGTACGGCCGAAGCTGATGTTCGATTGCAGCTCTGGCGAATCGAACCGCCTTGCCATTCGTCTTGTAATCCAGCAGAACGTCATCCAAAAGTTGCTCCACGGTGGTTCTCTCAATCCGAGGGCCGTGGAACGCACCGGTTACCATTTCCCCGATTCGGGTTTTCAGTAGCCGCTCGGCGTCGCCGTACTTTTGCGACTTGCTGCTTTCGCGGAAGACTTGCCCTCCCGCCGAATATTTGATCCACCAGTGGCCAAGTTCCGCAGTGGTGCCGCCAGGCTGCTTCTTTTTGCGCTTGAAGATGCAGCCGAACTGTGGTTTTCGTGTCATTTCGCTTTCGCAATACTCCTTTCTCTGGACAGAAGGCCAGCGCCACAGGTATACTGCGCATCCCGCCACGAAGTCAACCTGTGCCCGCTTCTTTGTTCTGCTCGATCCAGGCGTCGAGGTTGCGAACATCAAGAAAGACTCTCCGATCAGCCCGCACGATCGGCAGCCGGCCCGCGGACACCATGTGCTGTACGGAAGCTTTGGTGCGGCCCAGATATGAAGCCGCCTGGTCTACTGTAAAGAGTCGAGGGGCCGCCTGTCGCGAAACCGCGCCCGGCATCGAAGGCTTCAGTTTTTCTGCCACACGCTCGGCGAGTGCGTCAAGCAGGGATTCCAGGTCAATGTTGGCGGGTTGAATCATTGGAACACCTCTGGCACGGACGCGCGTAGTAGCGCTCTACGAAGACCCGAGCGATTGAACGGGATTATTCTCAGCCACATTTCGGCCAACCTCGCACACCGGTCCACAAAGAAAAGGGAGTGGGGCGCCGTGGTTCCGAACAAATTTTTCGACCCGGCCACCGGCAACAAATGAACGTTGTGAACTTCCAGCCGGGTCTGTCCCGCGGCGCCGCGCGACCCCGCCGCGCCCGCAATTCCCCTGTTATCAATCAATTTTCCGAGAGAACAGAGTAGAGAAGCGACGATTAGAGGTTCACGGGACAGAGCCGGCGCGAAGTTGCCTTGCCATATTGTCTGCGCGGCACCTCGGCCGCCGCGCCGACCATGCCAGGGAAGGGAGGAAATCACAGCCAGTTTCAATTCACAGCATTGATAGAGAATGAACCACTGAGCGTGTTCCACGGCGGTACCGAAGCTCGGGCTATTTGCGTGCGCGAGCTGTTTTGGCGATTTCCTCTTTGCTGCCTGGCTCTTGTGATATGCCTTCAGAACCGGGCAGACTCGGGATCTTTAGTGCTTCTATGGCTCACCCGGAAAGGGCACGGGGTTCGCCATTGGAAGCCAGAGCGCTCCCAATGCTGCCAGAGCCGCTGGGAGGCTCTGAAGCGGGAAGATGCCTGTCTTCTTCGGCCGAAGGTGTCGGCGCGGGCCTTTCAGACTTTAGCCAGCTGTCAGCATAGTCGATCAGCCATTCAGGTGGAGAGCCCGATTTGGTGTCAACCAGGTTGCAGGCTGAGGCCCAACGTTGAATAACTGCTCGTGCAGCGCGCTCAAACTGTTCTTGCGCTTCAACACCGACGTAGCGCGTGTATTGCAGATGTTGGGTCACGTGGTTTGAGCGCGCATCATGCCATTCGGGGTAGAACTCCTCCTGTAGACGCTTAAGCGGGCTTTTGGCGAAATTACTAAGAGTTTCGTTTTATTACGGTCATGTTTCGATTGCATGCAGTGCTGGTAAAATAAGACGCGCGCGCGTGCGAATTCGAGGCTCGCGCAGATCGAAAATATGTGCCAAAAGGCGGGGAAATAGGTTGATAACCAACCGCGTGCCGGGCCGTGCGAAACCGACGCCGCGTGAGGCGCCACCGCGTTGCCGGCGGCCAGCCGCGACAGAGTTGTCACCGGCCCCCGCGCCTCGGGCGGCGCCAGAGCCCAAAAGCCACCCGCATTACCGCGGGGATCCACTTGTCAACTGAACTGCGCATCCGCTGCCTCCGGCCGGCGCGCCGGAAATGTGCCAGGCCTCAATTCGGCTTCATCCCGTCGCCTTCCTTAGATTTAAGCCGCTTCCTCGCTGCCTCGCGTACGATCCGATTCACGATCACGCTGGCCGCCCCTGTTTGCTTTTGAATGTCGCGTCCTAAAGCGGTTTCGGCTTCTTTCGCTGGTGGCTGCTTATCCCGCAGTCGCGTACGTTCCAACTCAGCCGCTCCCTGAACTTGCTTGCGCCCTGCGTCCGAGTAGTCCAGCCCTGTCTCGTCCCGCTCGGCTATAGCGAGGGCTTCTCGAAGAACCGGATAGCACGCTTCCATAATGTGATCTTCGGTGGCTTCGCCAATGCTCGCTAGTTCAATCTGCCCGTCGTCGCCAAGTCGAAAATCGAACATGCAGTCGGCCATGCGCATGAGGAATGCCTGCTCGGCATTGCCCCATTCATCGAGCAATTCAACCGCATCGGTCTTCGTTCTGGCGTTTACGATGGAGAAATCGCCGTTGGGCCATCGACAGAGGTAGATCGCCATGCAATGAGGTTAGCAACCCCAGCCGGTTGTTTTCTTGGTCCCCAGGCCTTAGAAACTGTGCGCTGACTCCTTGTAGGTGGCGGTCCTGGGCCCGCCCGTCGCGCCACAGTGCCCCAAGTTGCCCTGTCGGTGGACGCCGCGATCAGTGACTCGGTATCGCTGGCGCGCAAAGCTAATAGTCAGAGTGCGTCGACCTCCGTCGCAGGTTTCTTTTCCAGGACCGTGCGTATCGTGCCTATAGCCGGCATGAAGAGCGACATCTGGTCGGGGTCCGCAAACGCCGTCTCGTAATCAGCAGGGGTAAACGCGCACGCTAAACGAGACGCGAATGTCTGACCCAGCAGGCGCGCATAATGCTCGACATCGTAATCCCGGTTATCGACGTTCGCCCTGGCCGGACCGTCTTCCGATTCCTCGAGCAAACCGCACCCGCCGTTTTTTTTGCGGTACACGCGAATACGATCACCGCTGCTCCAAGACGCACGACCATTGGCCAGCATCGCTTCGTACGGTAGTTCTCGCCGCCTTTCCCGTACTGCGAAGTACTCTGTGGGGGTTTTGGTAAGCCGTACACGCGATGAAACTTCCTGCGTTGGCAACTCACGCCGCCGAAGACGATCCAAAGCGGTCAGGTATGCCTCGCGGACGCCACCGACATGTCCCGCGAGCAAATGAGTGATGGCTTTGCGGAGAAATGCTTCGCCGAAGGGCTCAGTCCGACTCGAACGGAAAGCAACACCATGTAGAATGAGCGAGCCATCGTACCGCAGCAGCGCGTAATTCTTCGGCTCGTGGGACAGCATCGCGGCGTAACGGCCTTCAAATTCCAGTTGCACGCGCGGAGGGAGCATCGCGGCGACCTCAGCCACGACGCGCCGCTCGTCTGTTTCGCCCCATCCCTCGGGCACCGCGAAGTAGACCCCGTCTGTATCGGCCTCCAGAAGTGTCACACCGCGACCGGCCAGTTCGCGGCACATCAGATCCAGCGTCTCCCGGCCATGCCGGGTGACCTCGTTCGCCGCATGGACATCCGCGAACCGCGTCAACCCACCCGCGGCAAGATAACCGTAAGCCGAATTCACCACGAGTTTCATGGCGGCCGACATCGCTTCCTGCCCGTAGCGTTCCACCGATTCCGGCGCCGCCTGCTTCGCGCTTGCCTTTGCGGCAAGCCGCAGCTCGACTAAGCGGTCCACTAGAGCGAGCAAAGCTCCAAGGTGATCACGCGATGGCCCGATCCGGTATGCCCGCATCAGCGACGGATACAGACTCGCGACGTCGGCTTTCACGACCCGGTGCGCGACTCCCACTGCGAATAGGTGTAGGGCAGCGCCGCTGTGAGGCGTTCCGTCGCCCACCTGATGCGCGGGCAAGGCCATCCCGGCGCGAAGATATGCTCGTACGAGCAGCGGATCGATGACGCCGGTGGCCGCGCCCGCGTCCGCAAGGCGCTCGTATCTTCGGGGCGCAATTTGCGCCAGCGCGAATGCAGCGCCGCCGAGCATTCGCGCAATCCCAGCGACCTCGTTCACATCCGCGGTTGCGTAGCGGCGCACCCGCTCCGGATCGCGACAATACACGGCGTAGACCTGGTCCCCCCGGATCTGCTCCCGATCCGGCCCAGCGATCCCCAGGTGCCTGGCGACAGTTTTGAGCCCGTGATTCGGCAATTCTCGGTTCGCGAAATCGAATCGCAACACAGCGTCCAGCGTGTCGATCAATTCGCGCCCAGGCGCGACATATCGTACTCGGCGACCATCAGGATCTTCCGTGCGTCCCCGCCTAGCTGCACGAACCCGCATCCCCGGTTGGCCGATCCGCCCTAAAGCAACTGGCACACCAAGGATCTGCGCGCGTCTGGCGAGAAACGGTAGGTCAAAGCCGTGCAGGTTGTGATTTTCGATTACGTCCGGATCGACCGCTGTGACTTTCGCGATCAGTTGGCGAATCAACTCAGCCTCACTGGCCTTCCCGCCGGAGGGCGCCTCCAAGGTTTCCGTTGCACCCGATGGGTACCGCACGGCGATCATGAAAATCTGATCCCGCTCGGGGTTTAAGCCTGTCGTCTCCAGATCGAATTGCATTCGGTGCAGGTCATCGAACGAGAGGTCCCGGAAGTAGGTTCGCCCCGTTGCGACCAGGTATTGCTCCTCTGGCGCGAGCGCGAGCACTGTTTCTTTCCCGAATTCACGAAGGTGGGATACACGCCGACCAAGGCGCCGACTCGCTCCCTCCAAGACAGCCGCGATCAGCGCTCTTCCGTCCTCGGCGGAGACGAAGTAGCGCAGGGAGCCTGGACCGCCCAACTC
Source organism: Bryobacteraceae bacterium (assembly GCA_049509915.1). Classification (GTDB taxonomy): domain Bacteria; phylum Acidobacteriota; class Terriglobia; order Bryobacterales; family Bryobacteraceae; genus JBEKYD01. Next base: position 8,800 of record JBEKZL010000283.1, read on the forward strand.
ACGATAGGTTATCAGCCCTCTTTCGCAGCCTTCCGGGACGAGTCGATCGCCCAGGTGGTGCATGTCGTCGAGTCGATCGAGAACCAGCCAGGGGCGGAAGCGCGCCTCTTCACGGACCAATTCCCCCGTTTTCGGGATTCGGCGCCACACGGTGGCGGAACCGTCAAGGTCAGCCCATATTGAGACAATTCCGGGGGTGGAATCCCAACCCCAAACCCACTCGTCCTCGCACCGCGACACCATTTAGCATATCCCACTGTGCCATAATCATGCCGGTATGGGAACGGTCGCCGCCCAGCCTCAATGCACGCCGCGCAAGATCCCGTGCTTGGGCAAGGTCCTTCACGCGCGTGATCCCGCTGGCAAGTTCGGGCGCCAGCAGTCCGTTGTCGGCGGCTTCGACGGCCAGTTTGCGCACGGCGGTGATCCGCACGTTGATGGAAACGGCGCCGAGTCCGCGCGCCTCCCGAGCGGCGCGCCAGGCGCTCACGGTCGCCTTTGTAAAGCCGGGCCAGGAATCCCGGCCCTACCAGGCGAAGAACTCGTCCAGCCCGAGATTGTAAACGCGGCGGGTGATCGGGGACGAGACGCTGTCGAGCAAGCTAGATCATCATTCTCTAAATAACGCTTCATTTGACCCAGTTTATGTTTTAATGGGTCATGCCCTTCCCGAGGAAGCGCAGTCCGATCCAGCTCAGCGAGCAG
>JBEKZL010000284.1:0-9476 GCA_049509915.1 Bryobacteraceae bacterium
GAAAAACGCGAGGGCGGCCAGCATGCTACGCCAGGTTTTCTGGGCGCGGGCGTCGCCGGCCGCGAGCGCCTTCGCGAGACCGTCGTCGAGACGGATCATCCAGCGCGCTCCGGCGGCGGCGGCATCGGCAATGGCGATAGTGTAGTCGGCCGCGCCGGGCACAGGATCGTCCTTGGCAGTCTCAAAGCCGAGCCATACCGGACGGCGGGGCGCGCGTACGGCGGCGAGTTGGGCGACCCAACTATTGGAATCGATCCAGGGAGCGCCGGTAGGGCCGGCATCCACCTCGGCGGACTTTCCCGCGGACAACTTGATACGCGGCCACACCAGGCCGGTGATGGCGGTTTGCCCTGCGGCGGAATTCCACTTGACTTCGGCCAGCGGAGCGGCACCCAGCGAACTCCACTCCATCACCGTCAGGCCGGCGGCGCGAGCCGCATCGGTGACGGGTTTTGCCGCGGCCAGGCTTTCCAATAACAGACAGTTGATCGGACTTCCCGCAAACAAGCGCAGCAGCGCCGGGTCTGTCCAGGCGGACGGCCAGCGAAAGGGAACCAACTTATCGGACGACTTTACTTGGTCGGGGGGTTGAGGACTCATGGGATTCAGTGACCGTTAGACGGGGCCGGCTGGGGCGGCACACGAGGCCGCAAGTTCCTCCGGCACCTTGTCCTGCTAAGAGAAGAGTGTAACACCTGGCAGCCCCCGGCACCCGCTTGGGGCGCGGGCGCTTAACCTGTCTGGGGATTTGACACTGGCGCATCAACCGCTCCCTGCGGTCGCGGCTCTGTTAGGGCGCCGCATGACGGCTGTTACTTACAGAGCCGCAACCGCAAGGGAGCGGTTGCCGGGTCCGCGGCCGGGTTTATACTGAACAAGACCAAGAAGTCCAAAATAAAGGTTCCGAATGAATCGTATGTGCACTTATAGCCTGGCCCTCATCCCGTTGGCGTTGCTGGCCGCCGCGCCTCTTCCGGCGGCGGAAACCACGGTCTGGCGAATCGGCGGATTCGACCACGCCTCGGCGGAGTTCCATGGGCGCGAAGCGGATACGCCGCCCGTGGTCGAAGCCGCTGCGCCGGATGCGGCCGAGCACTGGCCCGCCAGCCAGGCCGGCTCTCGTAACGCAAAAGCGGGATCGAAGCCGCACCCGCGAATTGTGCGCTTCACTTTGAAGGAGGCGCCAGCCGGCGCGTACACGCTGGTCTTGGGCGTGCTGGCGGGCAATCCACGCGTGCCGCGGTTGGAACTGGAGTTGAATGGCACGCCCGGCTCGGTGTACCTTGACCGGCGGATCGCGTACTTCGCCGAGGGCAGGATGGATTCGCCCATCAATGGCGAGGCGTGGGCGCGAGTCGCTCTGCAGGCCTCGCTGCTGCGGCTGGGGCCAAACGAGCTGAAGATCACGGCGATGGACGACGAGCCGGACGTGACCGGAGATTCGTCGATTGAATGGGACGCGCTCGAACTGGTGCGCGACGCGGATTTGACGGCGCCGGCCCCGGGCGTCGACGCCGAGCCGTCGTACTTGTATGCGCGGACGAAAGACGGCGTACGCGAACTGGTGAGCGTCACCGTTTCGCTGGCAGAGGTCTCGGCGCCCGGGGAAATCCGCTTCATCATCGCGGGCGCCGAAAATCGCGCCACGCTTGTGCCGGGCCGCTTCGGCCAGCAGCGTTTCGATTTCCCGGTGGCGGAATTTGCCGCCGGCACACCGGCCGTGCTGGCGCTCACCGCGGGGCGGAGCAAAATCGAGCGCACCGTGCGGCTCGCGCCGAAACGCAAATTCACGGTCTATATCGTGCCGCATAACCATCTGGATATCGGCTTTACCGATTACCAGCCGAAGATTGAAGAGCTGCAGAACCGCAACTTCGACCGGCTGCTGGCGGAGATGCGCGGGGACGCTTCGCTGCGGTTCTCGGCCGATGGCGTATGGCCGGTGGAGAAATTTCTGAGCACGCGCGCTCCGGCGGCGCAAAAGGAGTTCCTCGACCGGGTACGCGAGGGACGGATGGGCATTCCGGCGCAATATGCCAACCTGATGGCGGGCGGGGCCGGACTGGAGACGCTGGTGCGGTCGCTCTATGCCGGCAAGGCGTTGAACCGCGCGGCGGGGCGCGATGCCGACTACGCCAACATCACCGATGTGCCCGCGTACCCGTGGGGCTATGCATCGGTACTGCACGCCGCCGGCGTGAAGTACTTTGCCGCCGGAGCGAACGACGATCGCGGCCCGCAGCCGTTGTACGGGCGCTGGCAGACACATTCGCCTTTCTGGTGGCAGGGGCCGGACGGAGAGAAGGTGCTGATGGCCTACACCCGGCAGTATTCGCAGGTCTGGTTTGTGTGCGGGCTGCCCCCGCAGGAGGCCGGATGCCGCCAGGGCTTGCCGACGCTGTTTCAAACTTACGACACGCCGGGCAACCTGCCGGACAAACTGTTGATGTTCGGCAGCCAGCTCGAGAACACCGACGTGATTCCCGGCGAGGGTGAGTTCGTCGCGCGTTGGAACGGGAAATACGCCTGGCCGAAGCTGCAGCTCGCCACCTTCCGCGACTATTTTCAGGCCATCGAGCGCGAGTACGGCGATAAGCTCGAAACCGTGCGCGGCGACTTCGGGCCTTACTGGGAGGACGGCATCGGCACCGATGCGCGGTTTGCGGCCGCGTATCGCGAGACAGAGAGCCGGGCCACCGCGGTCGAGACTCTTGCATCGGTGACGGCGGCGCTCGAGCCGCGGTTTGCCGCGCCGCGGGACCGTTTGCGGCGGCTGTGGCAGGACCTCATCCTTTACGCCGAACACACCTATACCTCCTGGGGCGGCTACTCGCGGCCGGACAGCGAGGAGAGCCTCCAACAGATCGGCACCAAGCATTTCTATATCACCGACGGGCGTGAACAGGCGCACTGGATTTCCAAGGAGTCGATGAGCCGGCTGCTCGACCGGATCGGTATCGAACCGCCGGCGCTGGTGGTTTTCAACTCTCTCGCGGAGGAGCGCAGCGCTCTGGTCGAAGCCGATCTGGACAACGGAACGGGGCTGGTCGAAGCGGCCAGTGGAAAATCGGTGGCGTTCGAGCCGGTGCGAATCGGCGACGGCTATCGGCGCGTCCGCTTTCTGGCGGAACATGTGCCGTCGCTTGGGTATCGCGTCTATCGAATGGTCTCCGCGGCCACGGCGGTGGAGCCGGGCTCCAAGGCCGCCGATACCATCGAAAACGATTTCTATCGGATCACGGTGGATCCGGCCCGCGGCGGGGTCGCCAGCATTTTCGACAAACCGATCCGCAAAGAAATCGTCGACACCGCGAGCCCGTATCTTTTGGGCCAATATCTGTACGTCTCCGGCGGCGACGGCACGCGGCTGGTTTACATGCGCGACCATCTGCCCAACGCGGAATTGAAGATTAGCCCGGCGGGTGGGGGCGCCGGCGCCACGGTACGCGCCACGCCGTGGGGCCAGTCAATAAGCTACACCCTCGCCGGACAGAACGCGCCCGAAATTTCGACCGAGATTCGCCTGTTCAACGCGGAGAAGAAAATCGAGTTTGTGAACCACGTCCGCAAGGATCCGGTAAACGTCAAGGAGGCCATCTATTTCGCCTTCCCGCTGGCCGCGCCAGACCCACAATTCGAGTACGAAGGGAAGGTTGGCACGGTGAACCCGGCCCGCGACGCGCTGGCCGGAGCCAATCGCGACTGGTTCACGGTCGGCCATTGGGCCAGTGTGAGCGGCGGCGGGGTGAGCGCGGCAGTGATTCCGGTGGATGGGCCGCTGGCCACTTTCGGCGACATCAACCGCGGAACTTGGCCGCGGAAGTTCGAGCCGCAATCGGCAACCATCTTCGCCTATGCCTTGAACAATTATTGGCACACCAATTTCCCACGCGTCCAAAGCGGCGAGTTCACCTTCCGCTACGTTCTGACCAGCGGCGCCGAACTGGCCCCGGCGGCGCTGAGCCGGCTGGGCCGGGAGGCGCTGACGCCGCTTGAAACCGGACAACTGACAGCGTCGGACAAAGTGGGCGCGCGCGGCTCCTTGCCCGCCGCGGAAGCCAGTTTTCTGACCGTAGCGGGCGACGCCGCCGAGGTCGAAACGCTCAAGCCCGCCGAGGACGGCCGCGGTTACATCCTGCGGCTGGTCGAGACCTCCGGCCGGGCCCACGCGGTGCGCATCGCTTCGCGCCTGTTCGAAATCGAGCGCGTATGGGAGGCCAGCGCGGTGGAGGACGACCGGCGCGAAATCCCCGTGGCCAAGGATGGGGTTGAGGTCGGACTGCCCGCCAGCGGCATCGTGACACTAAGGATGTGGCTGCGGCCGGCGGCGCGCTGAAGCCCGCACGCATGCGGCTTCGTGCTGCCCCTCACGTGGCCCAGCTATCCCGTTGAGCCCATGACGAATTTTCCTCTTGACTGCAATCACAAATTGCAATAGAGTAATCTCATATTGCGATAACACGCAATTGTCAATATGAAACTGGGTGAAAAACTTCGCTACCTCCGGGAAGTGGAAGGCACGCTTCGCGGTCTCAAGGGCGACCTGTCGCAGCAGGAGCTTTCGCGGCTGATCCAGAAGGAACTGGGCAAGCCGATCAGCCAGAGTTACCTCTCGCAGATCGAAAGCGGAGCGCGGCCGCACCTCACCAATTCCACGCGCCTGCTGCTGGCTCGCTTTTTCCAGGTACATCCGGGATACCTGGTGGACGATCCGGAGGGATTTCAGAACGAGCTGGTATCGGACGTGGGCGCGCTGGAGGACAAACTGGACTTGTGGCTGATTTCGGGGGCGGAGCGGTTTCGCCGTGAACCGGAGCTGTCGCGGGCGCTGCTCGGGATCGCCAAGCACGCCGATTCCAGGATGTGCCTGGTGGTGCTGAGCCGGATTCTGGAGAATCCCGGGCTGGCGGAGCGGCTGCTCGAGGTGCTGCGGCCGGCCGAAGCCAGGAGGCAATCATGACTTGGGTGGATTTCTATTTCGCATGTTTTATCGCGGGCTTCGGGTTGAGCGTGCTGGCCCTGGTTGCGGGCGGCACGCACCTGCACGTGCCGCATCTGCACGTGCCCCACGGGTTGCACGTGCCGCACGCTTCCGGTGGGCGGGGCACGCCGTTGTTCAACTTCGCTACCCTGGCGGCGTTTCTGGTGTGGTTCGGCGGAGTGGGTTACCTGCTGTCGCGCTACTACGCGGTCTGGTACGTGGTGGCGCTGGGTGTGGCGATATTGAGCGGCCTGGGAGCGGCGTCGGTGGCCTTCTGGTTTCTGGCGAAGGTGCTGATGGCGCATGAGGCGCCGCTCGACCCGGCCGATTACGACATGGTGGGCGTGCTGGGACGGCTGAGCATTTCCATCCGCCCGGGCGGCACCGGGGAATTGATCTATTCGCAGGAGGGCACGCGCCGCGTGGCTGGCGCGCGCTCCGAGGATAGCGTGGCTATCCCCAGGGGAACCGAGGTAATGGTCACGCGCTATGAGAAAGGCATAGCGTACGTGAAACCGTGGGTGGATCCCGCGGACGAATTGCAATAAGTTCGGCGTCAAGGCGAACGAGAGGGAAAGACCGGTTCAAGTTTATGAACAACGAAATGTACGTGATTGTGGCGCTGGCGATTCTGGCGCTGCTGTTCCTTCTGAGCGCGCTGGCCAAGCTGTTCCGCAAGGCCGGCCCGCACGAAGCGCTGATTGTTTACGGCTTCCGCGGCACCCGCGTGGTGAAGGGCCGGGGCACGGTGATTTTCCCGATGGTGGAGAATTGCCGGGGCCTATCGCTGGAGCTGATGTCGTTCGACGTGGCTCCCAAGCAGGACCTGTACACGCGGCAGGGTGTGGCGGTCACCGTCGAAGCGGTGGCGCAGATTAAGGTGAAGTCGGATCCGGAGTCGATCCTGACCGCTTCCGAGCAGTTCCTGACCAAGCCGCCGGATGAGCGGGAAGCTCTCATTCGCCTGGTGATGGAAGGCCACCTGCGCGGCATCATCGGGCAGTTGACGGTGGAAGAGATCGTGAAGCAGCCGGAAATGGTGGGCGACCGGATGCGCTCCACCTGCGCCGACGACATGACCAAGATGGGCCTGGAAGTGATTTCGTTCACCATCAAGGAAGTCCGCGATAAGAACGAATACATCACCAACATGGGCCGGCCGGACATCGCCCGCATCAAGCGCGACGCCGACGTGGCTACCGCCGAAGCCGATCGCGACACCGCCATCAAGCGCGCCGAGGCCGCGCGCGAATCGGCCATCGCCAAGGCCAAAGCCGATCAGGAACGGGTGCTGGCCGAGACGCTATCCCAGGCCAAACAGGCCGAGGCGACGCGCGACCTGGAAGTGAAGAAAGCCGAATACCAGGAACTGGTGAAGCGCCAGCAGGCGCAGGCCGATAAGGCCTACGAGATCCAGGCCAACGTGATGCAGCAGCAGGTGCGCGCCGAGGAAGTCACCATTCACCAGATCGAAAAGGAACACGAAGTCAAAGTGCAGGAAGCCGAAATCATGCGCCGCGAGCGCGAGCTGACGGCGACCGTGCTGAAGGCGGCCGAATTCGAGCGGCAGCGCATCGAAACACTGGCCATGGCGGAAAAGCAGCGGCTTACGATCGAAGCCGAAGGCAAGGCGGCATCGATCCGCATGCAGGGCGAGGCGGAAGCCGAAATCATCTTCAAGAAGGGCGAAGCCGAAGCCAAGGCCATGAACGTGAAGGCGGCGGCGTACCAGGAATTCAACCAGGCGGCGATCGTGGACAAGCTAATCACGGGCATGCCCGAAATCGTGAAAGCGCTGGCCGCGCCGCTGGCCAACGTGGACAAGATCACGGTGATCTCGACCGGCAACGGCGAAACCGCCGGACTAAATAAGATTACCGGCGACCTGACCAAGATGGCGGCGCAGGTTCCGGCGCTGTTTGAAACTTTGTCCGGCATGCCGTTCAGCGAGCTATTCGCCAAGGTGCGAACCATTGGCGACAAAGCACCCAAACCAAAGTCCGAGTAAGTCAAGTAAGGAGTATCCCATGGCACTGTTAGAGCGAGTCTCAACCTTAATACGGGCGAATCTCAACGACCTGGTGGATAAGGCCGAAGATCCGGAAAAAATGATCAAGCAGGTGATTCTCGATATGGAGAACCAACTGTTGCAGGTCAAGACACAGGTGGCGATATCGATCGCCGACCAGCACGTGCTGGAAAAGAAACTGGCGGAAACCACGGAAAGCGAAAAGCAGTGGATGCACCGCGCCGAGCTGGCCCTGGACAAGAAGGACGAGGCGCTGGCGCGGGCGGCTCTGGAGCGCGCCATGAGTTACCGCAACATGGCGGCAGGTTTTACGCAACAGGTGGAAGACCAGAAGCTGCAGGTGGAGAGCTTGAAAACCGCCCTGCTCAAACTGCAACAGAAGCTGGCCGAGGCGCGCGCCAAGAGTGACATGCTGATCGCGCAGCACCGTCGCGCCCGCGCCATGAATAAAGCTACCGAGGCCGGCCACCCGACAAACGGGGATACGGCGGCGACGGCGTTCGAGCGCATGAGGAACAAGGTCGATCATACCGAGTCGACCGCTCAAGCCACGGCCGAACTGGTGGGCGACGACGTGGAGGAGCGCTTCGCCGCGCTGGAAAAGCAGGACGAGGTGGAGCGCCTGTTGGCTGGTCTGAAGGCCAGAAGGAGCGAAAGGTAGGGCGGTATGACGCACTACGGAAAGAGCGATTGGTGGTTGATTCTGGCCGTTGCGGCCGGCGTAGCGGTGAGCTTGACCGCCGGCCTGTACTGGGTCGGCGGTCCAGCGCTGCTCGTGCTGATGCTGTGTTTATACCCGCAAACGTATCGAACCGCGGCACAAGGTCTGATCATCCAGACGGGCCTGATAAGGCGGTTCATTCCCTACGATGCGATTACGATGGTGGCGCCGTGCACCGGCGTGAGCACGGCGCTGGCGGTGGATGGGGTGAGCATCCGCTATGGAGCGCAGTCGGAAGTGCGAATTGCACCGGCGGACGCGGCCGCGTTCATCGCCGATGTGGCCGAGCATGCCCCGCACCTGAGCCGGCGCGAGCGCGGCTGGACGGTGTTGTTCGCGTAGGAACGGCCAAGGTGGGGCAGGCCATGGAAAACGATGGTCTGCCTCACGGCAAGCTAGCCGCGGCGCAGGGCGAGAGCCGAGTTCTTGCTGCCAAAAGCGATGCAATTGGCGATGGCGTGTTCGATATCCAGTTTGCGGCACTGGCCGGGGATGTAATCCAGATCACATTCGGGGTCGGGCTCGTCTATGTTGAGGGTGGGGGCGGCGACTCCGTCGCGCATGGCCAACAGGGTGGCCGCGATGCCGGCGGCGCCGCAAGCGCCCTGGGGATGGCCGATGAGGCTCTTCAGTGACGAGCCGGGCAGGCGGTAGGCGTGGCCGTTGAAAGCCAGCTTCACGGCGCGGGTTTCGATGCGGTCGTTGAGTTCGGTGGAAGTGCCGTGATAATTGATGTAATCCACATCGGAGGGCGCGATGCCGGCCTCTTTCAACGCCAGGCCGATGGCGCGGGCCGGCTCCTCGCCGCATTCTTCCAGGCGCACGCGGTGGTAGGCCTCGCAGGTGGACCCGTAGCCCACGATTTCGCCATAAATGTGGGCGCCGCGCGCGATGGCCCGTTCGCGCTCCTCGAGCACGAAGAACCAGGCGCCTTCGGCCAGCACGAAGCCGTCCCGGTCGCGGGAAAACGGCCGCGAGGCGCGCTCGGGCTCGTGGTTCCAGCGGGTGCTCATAATGCGCATGAGCTGAAACCCGCGCAGGATCAAAGGCGCGATGGGCGAATCCACGCCGCCGGCGACCATGGTGTCCAGCATGCCCATGCGGATGTGGCGAAAGGCATAGCCGATGGCGTCGGTGGATGAAGTGCAGCCGGTGGAAACGATGTGGCTCAAACCGCGGAACCCGAAGCGCATGGAGACTTCGCTGGCGAGCGTGCCGATGGTGCCGGTAGGAATGGTGTACACGCTGCACTGCTTCAGATGGCCGGTGTAATAGAGCCGGTATTGTTCTTCGGTGAAATCCTGGCTGCCGCCGCCGGAGCCGACCAGCACCCCGATTTCGCGCAGTTCGTGGCGCGTCATGGAGCCGGCATCGAGGCCGGCGTCCGCCATGGCCTCCGCCACGCTGGCCGCCGCCAGAGGCACGGCGCGCGATACGTGGGGGCGATCCTTCACCTCGACGTAGCGCTTCTCGTCGAACTCGTCGGGCACCTGCCCGGCGATCTGTACCACAAATTCCGAAGGGTCGAAACGGACGATGCGCCGCACGCCGCTCTTCCCCGCTTTGGTCGCCTCCCAGAATGATTCCCGGCCGATCCCATTGGGGCTCACGGCCCCGATTCCCGTTACCACTACATGGCGTTCCACTACTCGACTACCACTTTTCTCATGTACTTTGCTTTGGCCTTTTCTGGCTTTGCCTTTCGGCTTACGCTATGGTCAGTATAGGCTGAAATCGATGTGTCA
>JBEKZL010000285.1:0-9431 GCA_049509915.1 Bryobacteraceae bacterium
CATACCGGAATCCACGAAGATCACGTTGCCGGTTACGCCTCGGGCCAGATCGCTGGCCAGGAAGACCGCCGTATCGGCCACCTCGGCGGGGTCCGTGTTGCGCCGCAGGGGGGTTCTGTCGCTGGCTTCCAGAATGCTCGAAAAGCCCTTGATGGCGCGGGCCGAAGCGGTTTTCACCGGACCGGCCGAAATAGCATTCACCCGAATCCCGCGCTCCCCCAGTTCGCTGGCCAGATACCGCACCGAAGCTTCCAGCGCCGCTTTTGCCACGCCCATCACGTTGTAGTTAGGCACCACCCGGGTGGACCCCAAGTAGGTCAAAGTGCTGATCGATCCGCCCGCGGTCATCACCGGCACGGCCGCCCGTGCCACCCCCACCAGCGAATACGCGCTCACGTTCTGCGCCAGCAGGAAACCTTCCCGGCTGGTCTCGGTGAAAGGCCGCTCCAGGTCCTCGCGATTGGCGAACGCCAGGCTATGAACCACGGCGTGGAGCGGGCGGCCGAGCGCCACCAGCGAAGCCGCCAGCGCCGCCATTTCCTCGTCTTTGGTCACGTCGCAGGGGATCAGCGCGGCAATGTCGAAATCCTGGGAAAGCTCGCTAATCGCCACCTTCTGCCGGTCCCCCAAATAGGTGAGCACCAGCGACGCGCCTTCCCGCGAAAACGCTTGGGCAATGGAGTAGGCAAGGCTCCACCGGTTGGCGATGCCGAGAATGAGGGCCAGTTTGCCCTCCAGTAGCTTGGACATTGACACTTCAGTGTAACCGAACGCTTGCTTCCCGGCTTCGCGATGTCGCGATTCCAGAGGCCGCGGGCCGCGCGCGGCAGGGACGCCTCAGTCTCTTTCCCTCAGGAGCGCGGCCAGGACACGCGGGCTGCGGCGTCCGTGCATCGCAGCGACAACCGACAGAGGTTTCTCCTGCGGCGCATACGCAATCAGGCAATCGCGCACGCGTGTAAACCGTAGCGGCCGGGAAGTGAGGTCCGGCCGCCGATGGCCCTCGTGGGGAAACCGCACCAGCGCACGGATCGCTTCAAGCAACTCTTCACGGACGCGGCGAGCGGCGGCCGGATTGTCCGCCACGATGCATCCCCAGATATCCCGGATGTCCCGGGCGGCGAGCGGATGAAGACGAAAGCCCGGTTCGCTCATCCAAGCGAGCGTAGCCGGAGCAGTTCTTCTTCGCCCAGGCTATCAAGAAACACTTCTTCGTCAATCGGCTTTACCTTGCCATTCTTAAGATCATCCTAGCGGCTATCGAGCATCCCACGTATTTGCGCCAATTCGTCAAAATAGCCAGCCATGGCATCCTCGACCAACTCATCCGCAAGGCGTCCGGTTTCGGCCACCCACTGGTCTAACTTCGCCCTGAGGTCGGAATTGTTCAGATGTACTTCCATGTCCTTAACCTAGGGGGGCCGGGGCGTCGGGTGTCAATCGGCGCTGGCTCCGCCCTACGTCTCCAGCACTTCGAAGCTGACGCCATCCACCCAGACCCGCCCGCGGCCTACCGACATCACGCCTATATTGATAAAGCGGGCGTCGGGCGCCACCGGGCCAGTGATCTCGACATGGGTCCATTCGCTTGACCGGATGGGGCGGTCGTCCATGTTGTCGAAAAAACCCTGCTGGCGGTTCTCGCGGTCCACGCTCAGCCACATCTGGGCGCGGTCCTCGGGGTCGGCCGATTCCAACCGGAGCCAGGCGCCCAGGCGAACCGTTTTCCCCCGATAGGCCACCGCGCTGAAGCTCTGCGAGAGACTGCTGAACGGGCGGGGAGCGTTGGACGGCACCAGCACCACCGCACACCCCACCGAGTCCCGGCAGCCGGCGCGGCTGAGCGCCGCCAGATAATCGGCGTCGCGCGGGAGCGCCGGCACGAACCAGCCGGGTGGCACTTTGCCTGGCTGCCCTTCGGCGAAGTTGAGATTGCGCGGGCCGGAAATCGCGTCCTCCGGTTCGGCGATCTGACGGCGCGCCTCGGCCGCCTCTTCCCCCTGGTCGGAATAATCCCGCAGCAGGCGGCGATACTGCGCTTCCGCCTGCGCGCGCAGCCCTAGTTTCTCCAGGCAATGCGCCAACCCCAAGACGGCGCGCGCCGCCATCTCGCGCGAAACGCCGGCCTCGGCGGCGAGCGCCCGGTATTCCTCGCCGGCGCCTTTCAGATCGCCGACGACGGCCTCACGGTAGCGGGCCTCCTCCATGCGGCGTTCGGGCTGCCCGTTCGGAGCAAGCTGAGCCGCGAACGCCGCCGCCAACAAAGCGGCCACGATCACTGCGGCCGGGGAGCAGACCATCGTCTTTCGTGGTCTGCCCTGATCCGGGTTCCCCGGCCCCGCTTCTGACGAGGCCTGGGACCGCGCCCTTAGGAGCTGTGAAAAAATCACGAGTCGCAGGCGGAACCGCCTGCGCCACCAAGGCAAATGCATCGTTTTCAATGGTGGGGGAGGGGGCTCCGCCTGCCCAGCGCATCCGGTCGCGGCTCCGACTCCAACCTTCCTACCCATCGAATCTATACCCCAACCCGCGCAAATTGCGCAGGTAAATCGGATTGGCCGGATCCGGCTCGATCTTCCGCCGCAGGTTGGCGATGTGGTTATCCACAATCCGGTCGCTGGCATACGTATCCGGGCCCCAGGCTCCGGCCAGCAGGCGGTCGCGGCTCATCACCCGGCCGCGGGCACGCACAAACAGTGCCAGCAGCTTAAACTCGATGGGCGTGAGATCCAAAGGCTGGCCATTGCGCCGCAGCTCGCCGCGTTCGAAATCCACCTCCACTTCGCCGAAGCGGTAAGTTTCGACGGCCGGATCTCCGGAAGCTCGCCGCAGCAGGGCCTTGATGCGCGCCCGCAGCTCGCGCGTGCCGAAGGGCTTGGTGACGTAATCGTCGGCGCCCAACTCGAAGCCCAACACCTTTTCGGCTTCCTGGGTCCTGGCGGTCAGCATCAGGATGGGGGTGCGCAAACCGGCGCGGCGCAGCTCGCGGCAAACCTCGAAACCGTCTTTGCCGGGCAGCATCACGTCCAGCAGGATCAGGTCGAAGGACGTCTGGCGCGCACGGCGGGCGGCCTCGGCGCCATCGCCCAGCACCTCCACTTCGTAGCCCTCCATTTTGAGGTCGTCCTCCAGCCCCAGGGCAATTCCCGGTTCGTCTTCCACCACGAGAATGCGCGTCATATTCGTCTCATACCCGCTCCATCGCCGGCAGCAGCACGGTGAAGGTGCTGCCTTGCCCCACCTGGCTGGCCACGCGGATGGCGCCGCCATGCGCCGCCACAATGTGCCGCACCATCGCCAGTCCCACGCCGGAACCTTTCACGTTGCCCTCCGCCGCCGCGCTGCCGCGCACGAACTTGCGAAAAATCGCCCGCCGCTCCCTGGGCTGAATGCCGACCCCCTTATCTCGCACGCGAATGGCCACGAATTCCCGTTGCCGTCCCCACTCCACCCATACCGTCGGGCATGACGGCGAATATTTGATGGCGTTGTCCACCAGGTTGCGCAGCACCACCGACATGGCTTCCGGGTCGGCCTCGATGGTGCAGCCGTCTCCCCCGCTCACCAGCTCGATGTGCCGCCCCTGTCCGGCTATCTGCGGCTCGAATTCCGCCACCACCCGCTCCACCAGGGTCGCGGCATCCAGCTCTTCGAAGTGATATTGCCGCGCGCCCGCTTCCATACGCCCGAAGTTCAACAGCGCCTCCACGAGCCGCTGCAGCCGCCCCGTCTCGCGCACCAGAGTTTCGTAATAAACCTGGCGCCGGTCTTCGTTGGGCACCCGTCCCAGCGCCAAAATTTCGGCGAGCTGGCGCATGGAGGTCAGCGGCGAGCGAAACTCGTGCGAGACCGCCGAAACGAAATCCGATTGCATGCGGGAAACCTCCATCTCACGGCGGATGGCGCGGGCGATGAAATACGTGCCGCTGATCAGGAACAGCACCATGATGCCCATCCCGGCCACCAGAAACCGCTGCCGCGCCGCCAGCCCCGCGTCGCCCGCCGTCAGCGTGCCGCCCACGTACAGAGTCCAGGGCAACTGGCCCTCCGCCGCCGGACGCACCGCCGGATGCCGCCCGCTCGGCGCGCGCCCCGCCACCACCCGGCCTTCGTTATCCGCCGCCTCCCATTCCACCGCTTCGCGCGACAGTACCGGCTGCAGGATCGCCTCCGGACGCACCAGCCACAACGCCCGCCGTTCGGGGGCGCCGCGCCACACCGCGAACCACGGGCGGCCGTCCACCCATAAGGTGGTTTGCCCGCGGGCCGCCGGCGGCCGGTTGCGCGGATCCCAAACCTGTATGGCCGCTTCAGTTAGAGCTACCGCCTCGGGCGGAGGCGAAACCTCGCGGCCGGCCGCGCGCGCCGCGGCGTCCCAATAGAACTCGAACTGGCCGCGGGTGAGTTGCCATCGCACGGCGCGCAAGTCGGCCAGCAGAGCGTTGCCCTCGTTACGACGGCCCGGAAGCTCGGCCAGCGCCAGCCGCGCCGCGAGCTCCGCGGGCGCTCCCGCCACCTTGGCCGAAGTGACGGCCGCCAGTTGCCGGTAGGCTTCCGCCGCGGCCGCCGCTTGCCCGGCGATGCGCTCCACGCGCGCCAGCCGCATCAGCGCCCCGGCCCGCACCGCCGCGTCGGTCGAACCCGCCAGCCGCGTATACCAGGCCGCCGCCAGCTCCGGTTTGGGCTGCGGATACTCCAGCCGCTCGCCGTCCGCGAACGTCTCCGCCGGAGCTTCCGGCAGCGACGACGGTAGCGGCTGATAGAGCAGCCGCCCGCCCGGCGAAGCTTCCAGCAGATCGCCGGCGAGCAACAGGAAAACTCCGTCCTCCGGCTTCACCTCCGGCATCGGGAAAGCCAGCCACGTGCCCAGCCGGTCGCCGGTTTCCGCCAGCGACCCGCGCAGCGTGGCCGCAATCCGGTCGGCGCTCTGTTCCAGGTGCTCCCGAGCGTGCTGCGCTTCCACCAGCCGTTCCTGGTCGAGCAGCCGCAACCCGAACCAGGCCAGCGTCGAAATCGAAACCAGCGTCAATAGAAATAAGCTAACCAGCAAGCTGCGCGGCGGCCGCAGCCACTGATCGAGCAGCGTCATTCTACCCCGATTGTACCGTCAGGCAGTGCGTGGCGCAGGCAGGGTTACGATCTCGAAGTGGATATAACGCGAGATTATCGGAAGCGCCGACACTCGGGCCAATTTGCATCAGTTCGGAATCGGCTTCGTTCGACCGCGCCCGAGGCGAAAGAACCGGCCTACAGCCCGGCATTCCTACCGGGTGGTGGAGGCACGGCCTCCCGTGATTTGCGCCTCAAGAAGGTGGGTTCTCGGCGGGAGACAGATCTTGTCGTCACAAAGCTGGTAATAGGCGTTCACCTTCAGGGTGCTGCCCGCCGCGGGAGCCGCGCGCACGGAAACCGGCAGAACGAAAGTAACGTCGCCCTGGTAATAGCGGACGCGTAGACCGAAGGTCGGATCGACCATCAAAAACGGCCGGGGCGATTTGATCGGCCCTGAAAGAGTGAAGGGCTGATTTTCGGGCAGCCACATGCGCAAGGCTTTCGGCCCACGCTCTTGCTGTTCTTCCGCGTAAAGATGCCACCCGGCATCGATGCGCGCCCGCGCCGAGATCTGAAGGCGCGAGCCGCGTTTAGCCTTGGCCACGGGTATCGGACCCAGAGTCCAATTGACGTGCGGCGGTTCGATTTCCTGGGCAAAACATACGCCCACCACGACCAGCGCGAAAGACAGGGATGCGGCGCGCATCAGAACACCCCGTTCACGCCATTAGCGCCGGGGTTGAGGCTCCGGTAGGCCGATTGCAGAACCTTCTTCGTTTTGGTGTCCTGCACGAAGCTCACGATGCCGAGCCGGGCGGCGTCCATTTTCACAGGTTTGTCATAGAAGCTGAAATCGCCTTTTTGTTTTTCGTAGTCGTCCAGTTGTTTCCGGTTTTCGGCCGCAACGGTTGCCAGGTCGAAAACAGTTCGCGACGTTTCCGAGACCGCTCGCGCCACCATGCCGTGGTAGCGAATCCCGTTGTTGCCCACATAGCGAACGTGATCCTCCACCAGCACCGTGTAGAGTTTCACGTCTTTCAAATCGCCCTGTACTCCCGTCGGCGCGGCATCCACCTGAATCGTGTCACCGTTGCGATCGATGCGCAGGCTGAGATGGGCTTCAGGGGGCGTATCAAGCCGCTTTTCCAGCGCGGCCTCAAGCCCCCGCCATACCTCGTCAGCGTTATCGCGATTTCCCCCATTACCCATCGCGGTCTCTCCGTCGATAGCCCATGTCGGAGTGCCCCACAGATTGTAGAAAACGCCTCGATCGATCGTTCCATGATTGGCCAGAGGATCCGGATCAGGGATGTGCTGATGCCACGCGATAATCGCCACCTCCCCGCGGCGATAGCGCTCGGCGGCCGCATCGAAGGCCAGATCGGCCGCGACGCACGGAGGGCAACTCGCGCCCGTGAATAGTTCCGCGAGGACCACGCGGTCCGTTCGTTTCTCATCGGGCCGGTACGGTTCCGCCTTCAGGGGATTGGGGAACATTTGCGCGTAGCGCGCGTCGAGCATCGCGTCGAGTTGCGTGGCGCCGCCGTGATTCGATGGCTTGTAGTCTTTCTCGAGCACGACGTGAGCTTCGTTGGACCCGTGCAGCGCGGCTTGAATATATCGTTCCCGCGCTTCTTCTTTGCGGCCTGTCTTGTCCGCCGCCTGCGCATAAGCGAACCAGGCGTCCGGATCATAGGAATACGCATCCAGCGATGCTTTCAATAACGGCTCGGCCTGCAGTATCGTGCCCTCCTTGAGATACACATACCCCAGTGCATAAAGCGGGTAGGCGCGAGCCGCGAGAAACCTCTTGTGGATCTCTTCCGGGGAGGGAACGGGCACGTGGTCTTCGGCGTAGTCCTTCTTAAGCGAAACCGCGAAGGGAGCCTCGGCCAGGAGAAGCGCATGGGACTTCTTCGCGTATCGCACCGCTTCGGCGTAATAAGGCGTGTGATGCGCGAGGGCCACGGATATTTCCGCCGCCGCGTCGCTTTTTTCATCGGCCTGCGCCTCGGCGAAAACGAGTTTCGCCTGATTGAGAATTGTCTTCCTTGCGGAGGGCTCGCTTTGGGCCAGGGCCGTCAGGATTCGCATCTGGATCAGCCCTTTCAGCTTGCTGGCTGGATAATCGGCAACGAATTTCTGCATCGCGGTCAGTTTTTCTTTGCTGTTGATGACCGTCCTGATGGCGCGAAACGCCTTCTCGTCGGGTGGAACTTCCTGATCGGCGGCCGGGTTCTGCGCCAGTACAGCAGCGAGCGCGGCTAAGAACAATACAGCAAGTCGAACTCGCGCGCCCTGCGCAGCGGATCCTAACGGATTTGCCATTTTCAGCCTCCGGATGTCTACCTTACCACAGACGCTAGTTCCAGCCACACGGCGGAGCCTCCAGAACTCGCTGGTTCAGTCCGTCTTCCACCTGGTAGACACACCGGGTGAAACCTGTCTATGCCTACTTAGTGCACAGATTCATAAGTTCGCTAACGAATTTCCGGGCAACCGCTCCCTGACGGTCGCGGCTCTGTGATCCGCAGGCACATTGATCCGCGGGGACAGATACTATTCCGGCATTCCCACGCGGAACTGGCCCCGCCGAATTCTGCGCTGCGCGGCTACTGACGACCGCGGTAGATGAACTCCGTCAACTTGCCCATGTGATCGAACATGAGGAGGAACTCGTCGCTGTCATGATGCC
Organism: Bryobacteraceae bacterium; assembly: GCA_049509915.1. Classification (GTDB taxonomy): domain Bacteria; phylum Acidobacteriota; class Terriglobia; order Bryobacterales; family Bryobacteraceae; genus JBEKYD01. The sequence continues at coordinate 7,748 of JBEKZL010000285.1, forward strand.
GAAGTCCGCGTGGCTGTCATTCTGAGGATAGGCTCGATAGCGAAGAGTGTCAATGTCTGTTATTAGCTGGCGTGACTTGTTCAGCCCGTGCATTTGTCCGACAAATCCGTCACCATGCGCTGCCGCGAAAAGGACACCGGCCCTACACTCAGCGCCCGATTCCTATAGAATGAGGACATAGTGAGTGCCCAGTCCGTTCCGAAACTGCTTTCCGTGGAGGAGTACGAGCGAACGCCCGATCCCCCCGGCGGACGCTACGAACTGCATCATGGAGAGTTGGTGTTTGTGACCTGGCCCGTCCGGCTGCATAAGGTCTTACAGCGTCGCTTGCGGGAAATGCTGGAAGCCCTGGCGAAGCCGCGCGGGTTCCTCGTCGATACGGAGTATCCCTACCGGCCCTTGCCAGAAAGTGAGGTCTGGGGAGCCGATGTCGCCTGCGTTGCACAGGCCCGGGACGACAGCACGGAAAAATGGCTGATGGGCTCGCCCGAGTTGGTGATCGAAGTCAAGTCCCCTTCGAACACCAAAGACGAGCTGCACGATAAGGCCATGACCACGCTGGCCGGCGACGGCGCCGTGGAATTCTGGATTGTGGATCCAAGATCCGCCAGCGTCACGGTGTACAGCAGGACCGCCGGCGTTCAGCTCTACAGCACACCGGCAACCGTGCCCGTGCCCTTCATGGAAGGCTCGATTCCCCTGGATCGGCTATTTGCGGCCCTCTAACTGGCCGCGCGCCGCGCCGGTACTCCTCCGGTGGCGGGAAGATCCTGGTCAAAGGGGCGAACCCAACCGCCCGCCGGCCCTTGCTACACTATTAAGCACCTTCGTGGAAAGTGAAGCGACTGAGTTGTCACCGAAGCCACACAGTGTAATTGCCATGTATCCGGGGTCGTTCGATCCCATTACGAACGGCCATCTCGACCTGATCCGGCGGGGCGCCCGGCTGTTCGACAAGCTGGTGGTTTCCGTTCTTCGCAACCACGACAAAACGCCATTGTTTTCGCTCGATGAGCGGATTGAAATGCTGCGCGAAGTGGTGCAGGATTATCCCAACGTGGAAGTGGATTCCTTTACCGGGCTGCTGGTGGATCATGCCGCCGCCTGCTTGGCCACGGTTGTGCTGCGCGGAATCCGCGCCATTTCCGACTACGAATACGAGCTGCAAATGGCGCACATGAACCATCGGCTGCAGCCGGGTATCGAAACCGTGTTTTTGATGTCGCACGAACAGAACTCCTTCATCAGCTCGCGCCTGGTGAAGGAGGTTTTCGGACTGGGCGGGAACATCTCCGGGTTGGTGCCGCCTTCGGTGGAAGCGCGGCTGCATCGCAGGTTGTCGGAACATCAAAGCGTGGAGGTTGGGTAACCAATCATGCAGGCGACGGCCAACGGAATTGCCCAACGGATTTCCCTTATTAGCGAATCGTCGACCATGAAAGTGGCGGCGGCGGCCACCCGGCTTCGGGCCGAGGGCGCGGACGTGGTCGATTTCGGCGCGGGCGAACCCGACTTCCCCACGCCCGAGAACATCAAGCAGGCGGGCATTCGCGCCATCCACGAGAATTTCACCAAGTACACCGCGGCGGGCGGCACGGCGGAATTGAAAAAGGCCGCCTGCCAGCGCCACAAACTGGATTTCGGCACCGACTACAAGCCCAACGAATGCCTGATCACGGTGGGC
>JBEKZL010000286.1:0-9410 GCA_049509915.1 Bryobacteraceae bacterium
ATACCCAGCGCCAAATATTCGACCTAGCCACTGGAGCAAATGAGCTCCGAAGCCGCATCGAAGAACTCGGCGAACGCATCGACAAACTCGCTACCGAGTCCCGCGCGCAGGACAAACGCACCGGCCAGCGCATCGACCAACTCGGCGAACGCATGGACCAGCTTGTATCCGCCATCGGCCAGCTCATAACCAGGCAGTGAATCGGGATTACCTAGCGGCCGTAAGCAGTCGCATCACTTCACCGCTCGACTACCGGTTCAGGTCCCAGGTACCGGTCCGCAATCCGCTCGTAGTCTAGAGGTTGCACCAGGCGGAAGCGCAACTCGAGCGTCGCCACCTCTTCGAGGTGGTGTAACATGTCGCTGGTTGGGATCTCGGGAGTGAGCAAATGCATCTGTCCAGCGCACACCCGGTACGGTAGTACCTTCCAGCGCCGGGAGGTATCGGCCGGAAGTGCGTGCGTGGCCGGCGCCGAGACTTCGGCCGCCTTCGGCAATCCCAGTTCCAACCCCGCCTGCAAGCTCAACGCCCGATACAAATTCTCTTCGGTAAGCCGCTCCGATTGCATCAAGTACTCGCCCAGCCGCACACCCTTCGGTTGGGACGCTACGGCAGCCTGAATCTGCTCCGCCGAAAGGCAACGCAGGCGCACCAGCACTTCGCCCAAACGCTGGTTCGTTCCCGCTCCGGCCGCCGCATACACATGCTCGGTCTTGGCCCAAGTAAGCTTCCCCAACCCGGCCATCGAGGCTAAGTAGCCGCGCAGTGCCATGCAGGTTGCAGCCAAATTCACCAAGTTGCCCCAGAACATGCGAAGCGGAACTCCCAGCGCGAACTTCCAGCCGTAAATCATGGCGGTAGCGCGGCCGCGAATCAGAACGTGAGCCACCGCGACCAACACCGTGATAAAGCACAGGCCGGCAACCGCCGGCGGCGCCTTAGCCAGTTCCCGCCAGAACCACAAGCCCGCCAGAAACAGCAGGTTCGATAACGGCGACAAGAAATTGCCTACAATCCCCTTCCGGTCCCGCCAGAACCAGTACCGCCGCCACGCCGGGCCGCGCCAGCCATGGTGCTGCCAGCCCTGCAGCGCGATGCCTGTGATCCACCGGCTACGCTGCCTGACCGCCGCCTTCCAGTGGCGCGGAAAGTACTCGCGCGTGGCCGCAAAACCCGTGCCGTCGGCCTTGATCGGCAGGAACAATTGCCTGTATCCGAGCTGATGCAACCGGTATCCGGTTTCATAATCTTCGGTGAGGCATGAAGGGTCGAACAGAGTCCCTCCGCGAGTGGCCGCGAGCGCCTCCAAAGCGTCGCGTTCGAACCCCGTGCCCACTCCGCTGGCCGGCAGAAAGCCACCCAGCAAACCGCGAACCACCAGGTCTATCAGTTGAAACTCCGCAAACTCGTCGCAGTAGACTCCGTGGGTGAATTGTCGGAAAGGCGTCGGAAGCGGCAGCACCGGTATCTGCACCATTTCGTGGTCGCGCGAGAACCAGTTAATCAGGCGTAGCGAGTCGGCGTACACCAGGTCCTCGGCGTCGTGTGTCAGGATCACCTCGAACCGAACGTTCCGGGCTGCCTCCCAGGCCGTCATGTCGTCATAGATGGCGTTCAGGCAGTCGCCCTTCGAAGTCGGCCCATCATGTGGAACCAGGGCGACGTGCAGCCGCGGCCAGCGCGCCGCCACTTCCCGCACGGCGTTGGCGGTCGCTTCGTCGTTGGGATAGACGCCCGCGAATATATCGTACGTCTCGTAGCTTACAGCGGAAAGCGTGCGTTGCAGCATCTGCCCAATCACGCGATCTTCGTGCCAAAGCGGGACAAAGATGGCCATCCGCCGTTCCGGCACGCACGCCAGTTCGGCGCTCGTGGGCAAATGCCGCTTGCGCCGCGGCAGACACCACACGAACACGATGAACAGGTCGTCCAGCCCGCTCACCAATGCCCACAGCGCCAGTGGTACCAGGCATGCAACCAACCAGTAATCGAGCACCCAAATGCCCTCGATAGTGAGTCGCTGGAAGCGCCGAATCCTCTCAAGAAAACTCGTCCGCGCCGAAACTCGCTGTTTCCCCGCCCCGTCCATTGTTCGAGGTCTGCGGATGACGAAGCTTCTTGCGGTCTTATTCCTATTTTCGCTGGTCTGGCTGACGGCGGCGCAGGATTCCAACCCGACCGGCCTGAAACACCTCAGGGTCTTCCCGCAGGTTCCGGAGGCTGGCCCGCGCGGGGTTCAAGTGGAGGCGCGCGAGATCCTGCGGAGCGCCGAGTATCCGTCCGTGGTGCGGCTCAACGGCAACGTGCGAATCGAGTCCGAGGTGTGTCTGCCGGTCGGCAAGGATCGCGCGGTGGTATGCGACGGCTACACCATTGTGACTGCGGATTCGGCCGTTTACCACGAAGATACCGGCCAATTGGAAGCCCATGGCGCCGTCAGCATCTCGCCCCTGCTGCACGGCGAAATGAAACAACGGCCATGATGCCGCACACGGTGGAAACGCTGGATTCTGTGTGGGCTAAGGCCGGTGTCACCGGCCCCGGCGCTACAATCAAGAGCAGGTATGACACGCAAATTGGCATCGCGGAGCGGCGTGGCGCTCGCGCTGGCGGCGGTTTCGGCATGGGCGCAGGCTCCGGGGGCTGCAGCGGCCTTCGAAGTGGCTTCCATCAAGGTCGCCGTCCCACCCAATCCGGCCGACATTATGGCCGGCAAGCTCCACGTTGGAATGAAAGTCGACGGCGCCCGGGTAGACATCGGCTTCATGTCGCTGGCCGACCTGATTCGCGCCGCCTATAAGATCAAACCCTACCAATTGTCCGGCCCGGATTGGATGGGCGCCCAGCGCTTCGATATCCTCGCCAAAATGCCCGAGGGATCCGACAAAGACCAGGTCCCGGAGATGCTTCAGGCGCTGCTGGCGGAGCGTTTCAAGCTGACCGTTCACCGCGGCAGCAAGGAACACGCCGTCTACGATCTGGTGGTGGCAAGAGGCGGGGCCAAGCTGAAGGAATCGGCGCCCGATCCGGACGCCAAACCGGGCGACTCCGCGGCGGGCACTGACAATCAGTCTCCGCAGATTAAGGTCAGCGGCAATACCGTCACCTTGAGAGGGGGCTTGGGCATGGGTGGCGGTTTGACCGGCAACACCAAAATGACCATGAACGGCACCGGCATGCACATGGAGACAGCGGGGCTCGGCATGGCAGGGCTGGCCGATCTGCTCTCCAGCTTCCTCGACCGGCCGGTGATGGACCGGACCGAACTTAAAGGAAAGTACGATATCGCTCTCGATCTTTCCATGGACGACATGCGCAACGCCGCGCGCTCCGCCGGAATGGGAGGCGGCATGATGATGGGCCCAGGGGGCGGTGGCGGAGGGCCCGCCGATACGGCTTCCGATCCCGCCAGTTCCTCGATCTGGGCCGCCGTTCAGGCATTCGGCCTGAAACTGGACGCGCGCAAAGAGCCGCTCGAGACCATCACCGTGGATCGCCTGGAAAAGGCCCCGACGGAGAACTAAAACGCCGCGCCCAACCACAGAAGCCGGAAGCCGGAATGAAGAAGCCGCCGGCGGCGATTTTTCCGTGGAGGAAAAGCGCGGCGTCTACCGCGCCATCTATGAACGCCGCGACGTGCGCGGCCAGTTCCTTCCCGAGCCGCTGCCGCCGCCGGTTCTGGGCCGCATTCTCGACGCCGCCCATCATGCCCCATCCGTGGGTTTCATGCAACCGTGGGACTTTATCCTCGTCCAGGACGCCGCCCTGCGCCGCGAAGTGCACGGCAACTTCGCCGCGGCCAACCGCCGCGCCGCCGCCCTGTACACCGGCCCGAGGCAAGAACTCTACGACAGTCTGAAACTCGAAGGCATACTGGATGCCCCGGTCAACCTTTGCGTCACCTGCGATCCGGAGCGAGCCTGCGGCCACCGCCTCGGCCGCCAGACCGATCCGGCCACGGTTCTCTACTCCGCCGCCTGCGCAGTTCAGAACCTGTGGCTGGCGGCGCGCGCCGAATCGGTCGGCGTCGGCTGGGTCAGCATTCTCGATCTGGATGCGCTAAAGAACTTGCTCGGCATTCCCGCCGGCCACACCGTGATCGCGTACCTCTGTCTCGGTCTTGTCTCCGGGTTTCGTCCCAAGCCGGACCTGGAGGAACACGGATGGGAACGCCGCCAGCCGCTCGCTTCCCTGCTCCATTTTGATGGCTGGGGCCGGCACGACGCCGCTCGGTTGGCCGCCCTGTTTCCTCCAGCCGCCGACACCGGGGCCGCCGGGTGAGCGCGCGCGCCCTAATGGTTCTGGGCACCGGCTCGCACGTCGGCAAGTCGCTGGTCGCCGCTGGGCTGGGCCGCATCTTCTCCGACGCCGGCCTGCGCGTCGCGCCTTTCAAGGCCCAGAATATGTCGCTCAATTCCGCCGCCACGCCCGACGGCCGCGAGATCGGCCGCGCCCAGGCCCTGCAAGCCGAAGCCTGCCGCGCCACTCCTTCGGCTGAAATGAACCCGGTGCTGATCAAGCCCACCGGCGACGCCTGCTCGCAAATCGTGCTGCTGGGCCGCGTCTGGGGACAAGTCACCGCCTTCGACTATCATCTGCGCCGCGTGGAAGACCTTTTCCCCCAGGTGCTCGAAAGCTATCACAAGCTCGCCGAAGCCTACGATCTGGTGCTGCTCGAAGGCGCCGGCTCGCCGGCCGAAATCAATCTGCGCCAGCACGACATCGTCAACATGCGCATGGCCCATGCTGCCGACGCGCAATGCCTGCTGGTGGGCGATATCGATCGCGGCGGCGTGTTCGCTTCCCTGCTCGGAACGCTGGAGCTGCTCGACGCCCAAGACCGCGCACGCATCCGCGGCTTCGCTATCAATAAGTTTCGCGGCGACCTGGCCCTGCTCACTCCGGGCGTGGAAATGATCGAGCGCCGAATGGCCATCCCCTGCGTGGGCGTGATTCCGTTCCTGCATCAATTGGGCCTGGAAGAAGAGGACGGCGTCGCTCTCGAAGACCGGCGCACGCCGGCACGCGTTTGGTGTGCGACTTCCCTGCCCCATTTGCCGGACCGGCGGCTGCGCGTGGGCGTGATCGCGTTCCCGCACATGGCCAACTTCACCGATTTCGACGCCCTGGCGATGGAACCTTCCGTCGCGCTGGCGTTCCTGGACGATCCCGCGCCCGCCGCGGCGGCCGACGTGCTGATCCTGCCCGGCAGCAAGCAGGCCCTCGATGACCTCGCCTGGCTGCGCGCCCGCGGTTTCGCCGCGTGCCTGAACTCCCACCGCGGCCCGCTCATCGGCATCTGCGGCGGATATCAGATGCTGGGCCTCGCCATCGACGATCCCGCCGGCGTCGAAAGCGGCGGCCAGGCTCGCTCGGTTGCCGCCCTCGGCCGGCTGAACGTCCGCACCGTCCTCGGCCCCGAAAAAACTGTGCGCCGCGCCGCCGGACAGTTGCTCGCCTGGAGTGCCCCGCCTTTCCGCGGTTATGAAATCCACATGGGAGAGACACGCAACGAGCCCGGCTGCCGGCCCTTTGCCGAGATCGTCCGAGAGCCGGATTCCAGTTCCCTGCCCGATGGCGCCGTCGCCGAAAACGGCCGCGTCTGGGGAAGCTATGTGCACGGCCTTTTTGACGACGACGACTTCCGCCACGCGTTCCTCATGCGATGCCGCACCGAAGCCGGTCTCGACCCGGTAACTGAAACCGTCAATGTTACCGCCCAAAGAAACGCGCGCATCGATCGCTGGGCCGGCCACCTGAAGCAGCACCTGGATATCGGGCGGCTGCGGGAGTGGATCGAATAGCCGTGGCGCGCAGTCAGCCGGACATCCAAACAGAAAGCGGCTGGGCGTTCACGTGGGCAGAGGCCATGATCGCTCGTTGGCCGGCGCCAACCGCGAGAGGTATTTCACAGAACCTTGAAGAACGCAGCCGCGAACGGCGATCCCGCTTGGACAGCGACGGGGTCGAGACGCTCGAGAATCTCGAATCTGTGTCGTCGCGACTTCCAGATGCGACAACACGGGGCTTTGGTCGGTCGCCGAGCAACTTGCCAAAGAATACACTAAATGCCTTCCTGCACGCGGTTTGAGTGCGGCGCTGATCGCCGCCCCCTTCGACGAACACGCGGACGCTCACCAGCGCGTTCCTCCGAGTTGTCCCTTGGTCCACAGTTGTCCGAGGCTGTACTCCTTGAGCCATGACGAAAGCTCGTCTGCATTGAGGCGGCGCAGAGTCGAGGAACCGTTCTCTTTCTCGCAGACGACCACGACTTCCGGCGTCTCGGAGAATTCTTCGATAAGGCGATCCGAGTGCGTGGTGACGATGAGTTGCATACGTGAGGACGCATCGACCAGGAGTTCGGCTAACTCGTGGATCATGTCGGGGTGTAGACCGAGTTCCGGCTCCTCGATGCAGACGAGCGGCGGCGGGTCGGGATTGAGGAGGATGGCGAGCAATGCAAGCCAACGGATGGTACCGTCGGACATGCGGACGAGCGGGATGGTGCCGTTGAGATGCTCCTCCTCGAGCCGCGTTTGCACTTTCCTTCCTTCGAAGTTCGTGCGCAGGTCGGTAGCGTTCGCATAGAAGGTGCGTAAGGAGGCCAGGATTTGGCGCTTGACCGGCGGCAGAGCCAGGAGGCGGTCCAGTACAACACCAAGGTTTGAGCCGTCTTCTTCCAAGTACTCACTGGGCAGGCCGGCGTCGCAGGGCTCCCTGACGGCCGAAATGGTACCGAACTCCCGGTCGCGGTAAAGGCGGAATTTGGTGAACAGGTTACCCAGATAGGTGATCTCCGGGTAGTGCTCGGGGTCCTTCCGCTGGGCGAGGATAGATAGTTGAGAATTGATGTCTTCGAGGCGAACTGGGAACTTTCCCCCCTGTTGCTAAACCAGGGACTCCCGTTTAAGTACCCGTAGTAGAAATTGGGCGGAAGCAGCCCGAGATCCAGCCCCCGCTGATCGGGCAAGGCTCCCTCATCCTCCACGAATTCACTGGTGACCTGGAAGCGAAATCCGGCCTTCGTGAACGCTAGACGGTAGCGCAAGGGCTTAGCGCTCTCGTGGTGCGATTCCGCAGGCCGAGCTACGGTTGCATGGATAGATGCTGTAGGGGTTTTCGCAGCTCCCTTCCAGAGCCAGTCTTCGATCGGTCCGCCATTGTTGATGGCGGTCAGGAGCTTCTCGGGCGCGTTTTGTAGCAAGCCAAGGACTTCAATTAGGTTGGATTTGCCGGAGCCGTTTGGACCGATGAGAACATTGAGCGGACGAAGGTCGATCGTCGTCATCTCGCCGAATGACAGAAGGTTGTGGACAGTTAAGTTACGGATTCCGGGCTGCATCCGGGTATCTGTAGGATCGCCCGAATTATAGCGCACTCCCAAATCCTCCGACATGAATCCCCGGCAGGAATTCCTTTTGCCCTCCCCAGATGGCGCGGCCGCAATGGGAACCGTAAGCGGGATTTAATCGGGTCCCGCCAGACCGCCCGTACCAACCGCCGTTCCACGTATAATTGACCAATGCGACTCAGCCCCTTTGCGTTCCCGATCTCGGTGGCCGGATTATTGCTTCTGGCGGGATGCGCTCCCAAGCCATCCACTCCCCAACCATCCTCTTCCAACTCGCCCGAAACCGTGGTTTGGAGCCCGAACGGATGGTCCGACGCCGAGCGCGCCGAGTATCATCATCTCGCCGAGGGCAGCGAACTTATGCCGTACGCGCTGCTCGCTAATATCATGAGCGTGAAGACCGGCAAGCCTTTCCTCGAAAGTATGGAACGCTTCGGCTTCATTCCCGATGCCACCAGCGCTACCAATCCTCATGGCTTGCCCATTGGGATCACCACGGTCCACTCGCGCGACAGGAGCCATATCGGTCTCGAAATGGTCGGCTTCAACTGCGCCGCCTGCCATGTCGGCGAGATGACCTATCGGGGGAAAAGAGTGCGCATCGACGGGGCGCCTTCGCTGGTGGATCTCCAGAGTTATCAAGTGGAGCTGAAGGACTCGCTCGACGCAACGCTGCGCGACCCCGCGAAGGCCGTCGCGCTGGTCGTCGCCATGGTCCGCGATTCACAGGCAACTGCCAGCCCGTCCTCCGTCGACTCTTCCAGCTACGCTTCCGACCCGGCTGCGAAAACCGCCGGTGAAGTTGCCCCTGCGCCAACGGCCGACAGGAACTTTCACAGCGCCCCCGCTCAGGCCGCCGACGCCACCGACACCGGCGCCGCTCTGCGGGGCCAGACTTTTTCGGCAAGTTGGCATCGCGCCCTCACACTGGCGAAGGCCAGGCTCGCCTACCTCAAAAGCGGCAAGCTCCTGCTGGATGGTACCGAGCCCGGACCAGGCCGCATCGATGCCTTTGGCGCGGCCCGCAACCTCCTGTTTCCGGCCAGCGCCCTCCGGATGCAGTCCCCTGTCAGCTTTCCGTTCATTTGGGACGTTCCCGATACAACCCAACAACGCGCCGGCACCGACTCGGTTTGGATCCACTACGACGGCAACACCAACTCCATCCTCGAGCGCAACATCGGACAAGCCCTGGGGATGGGCGCGGTGTTCGATCCCAAAACCTATGAATCGACCCTGCGGATTCGGAACCTGCACCGGCTCGAAGTGCTGACCCACAAACTCCAACCCCCGAAATGGCCCACCGACATTTTGGGGCCTATCGACCAAACCAAGTCCGCCGCCGGTGAGAAGATATTCAACGACACCTGCCGCGACTGCCACCAGAATCGCCTTTACGCTCTGACCGCCGTTGGAACCGATCCCCAGCGCGCCAACAGCTTCGGCCAGCCCGTCGCCGCCGGCGTGCCCTTCCCCGCGGCGGTGAAGCCGATCCTCGACGGCCTCAAGGCGCGCGCTTTCTCCGACGACGGAGTCTCCACCGCCGATCAGGCGGCCATGGATGCCAACCCGGTGATCTGGCGCGCCACCGGTCAATATTTGGCGCGGCCTTTGACCGGCGTCTGGGCCACGGCGCCGTACCTGCACAATGGCTCGGTGCCGACACTTTGGCACCTGTTGCACCCCGCCCAGCGCCCCGCAAAGTTTATTGTAGGAAATCGTGAATACGATCCGGCGAGGCTCGGTTACTCAACCGTCGGAAGCGGCTGGACCTTCGACGCTTCCCAGTCGGGAAACAGCAATATCGGGCACGCTGGCGACAAATATGGCACCAACCTGACCGAGGACCAGAAGGCAGCGTTGCTCGAGTATCTGAAAACCATTTGAGGGCGCCGGTCGGTAGGGCCGCGATCTGTTTCAAGCTGAAGTTGGTGGTCTAGCCCCAATACTGTTCACTTAACAATCCTGATACGCTTGGATATGTCGATGCGATGGGTGCGCATCGGCTTGCGTGGGCGTAGAGGGTAGTTACTCATCTTGCGCTTCACGCCGCGCGGGT
>JBEKZL010000287.1:0-13127 GCA_049509915.1 Bryobacteraceae bacterium
AGCGAGAGCCCGCTACTGTTCAGCTTGTCCTTGACTTCGTCCCACAACGCCGCCGATTTTAAGGCTTTCTCCACCGTCCCGGCCTTGTCGCCTTTGAAGCCGTTCAACCGTAGTCCGAACGCGACATTGTTATACACGGTGGTGGCGAAAGGGTTCGGTTGCTGGAACACAATGCCGATGTAGCGGCGTACCGCCACGGGATCGACCGTAGGTCCGTAAATATCCTTCCCGCGGTAATTGACGTAGCCTTCGAACCGGAAGCCGCGGATCAGGTCGTTCATCCGGTTCAGACAGCGCAGCACCGTACTCTTGCCGCAGCCCGATGGTCCGATGAAGGCCGTGACTGCGTTCTTCTGGATGGAGACCTTGGTATCGCGAACGGCCTTTACGTCATCGTAGTACAGTTCTTTGATATTGCAGTCCATGACTACCGACGGATCTCCCTTTCCGTTCTGCGGAGTCGATTCAGGACTGGCGGAGGCTGGACTTTCCGGCTTCGGACGTTCGGCCTCCGCAGTAGCGGATTTTGCACTCGGCATCGATCATTCCTCCTGTTATTCAACTTGCCGTCGCGACAGGCTTTGCCCGATCAGATTGGCGGTAAGAACCATTAACACCAGCACCAGGGCAGCGGCCCAGGCCAATTCCACCTGGTTCGCGAAGGGCATGCCGGCGAAGTTATAAATCAGAACGGCGAGCGAGGCCGTTGGTTGCATAAGCTTTACGTGGCCGTGCCATATCAGCCAGTAATTGCTGAACAGCGAAGTGAACAACAGCGGAGCGGTTTCGCCGGCTCCGCGCGCGACGGCCAGCATCACTCCGGTAAGAATCCGCGGGACCGCCGTGGGCAGTAACACCATCCAGACGGTCTGCGTATCGGTGGCGCCCATTCCGATGGCGGCTTCTTTCATCTTCGACGGCACCATGCGGATGGCGTCCTCGGCGGTGAGCAGAATGGTGGGCAGCATCAGGATGGAAAGCGCCACCGCTCCGGCGAGTGCCGAATAACCGCCGGTGACCGTGACTACGAACCCATAGGCGAACACGCCCGCGAGAATCGAGGGGAATCCCGTCAGCACTTTGGCGGCGAAGCGCACCGTGGACGCCAGGCGGTTGCCGGACTTCGATTGTGCCAGGAAGATCGCGCTGAGAATTCCGATGGGGACGCTAATGAGCATCGCCATCCCGACGATCACCAGGGTTCCCAGAATCGCGTTACCAAAACCGCCGTTCTGATCGAGCGGCGCCGGCGGAAGCTGCGTGAACGCCGCGATGCTGAGCTTGCGCCCGCCGCGCCACAGCAGCAGGCCCACCACGGAGAACAGCGGGATCAGCGCGAACAAAGTCATCGCCGTTATAATCCCGCTCAACAACATGCTCATGAGCGTCCGCGGCCGCCGCAGCGACCGCTCCAACTGCGAAAAGTCCACGCCGTGAAACGGGTCCAACTCCTCTGCGTCGGGGCTCTTCGGGATTCCGGTATCCGCCTGGACGTCTTCGCGAGTCATGCCTTGCTCCCTTCCGGGTCTGATGAAGTGCGCTCTAGGATGTAGGCCCCTGCGCCATTCACCAGAAGCGTGATGGCGAGCAGCGCCGTCGCGGCGTACATCAGGACACCGACATCCTTGGGGTTCGCCTCCGGGAACGCATTCGCCAGCAGGGCCGCCAGTGTGTTGGCCGGGGAGAACAACGATGCGCTGATCACATTCGCGTTCCCCACCAGCATCGCCAGCGCCATGGTTTCACCCAGCGCGCGGCCGAAGGCGAGCACCACGCCGCCGAAAATACCGCGTGACGCAGTGGGAATGGTCACGGCGAGAATCGTCTCCCACCGCGTCGCACCCAGCCCGTAGGCGGCCATCCTCAGCCTGGACGGCACCGCGACCAGCGCCCCGCGGCCGATCGCTGTGATCGTCGGTAGAATCATGATCGCGAGCACGATCACGGCCGGCAGCATTCCCGGTCCGCTCAGATCCGTGCCAAAAAGGGGCACCCAGCCCATTTTGGCGTGCAGCCAGTGGCAGCCCGGGCGCACCAGTGGAATGACGACGAACAGTCCCCACAGGCCATACACCACGCTCGGAATCGCTGCCAGCAGTTCAATCAGGTTGCGAAGCAAGCTGTCCATTTGCTTGGGCAGCTTGCCCCAAAACGGGTGGAACTGCAGCTTGAAAATCTTGAGCAACGCGAATACGTAGTCGGCCACAAAGCCTTCTGCCAGGAAAACCGCAGCCGCCACTCCGAACGCCGTTCCCAGAATCAACGCCAGCACGGAACTATACAGCGTGCCCCAGATTTCCGGAAGAATCGAGTACACCTTCTTGTGCGGGTCCCAAACCCGCCCCGTGAGAAAGCCGAGCCCATATTGCCGCACGGCGGGCAATGCGGCGATAACGATCTTCAACACGATGAAGACGGCAATGAGCAAGGCCAACCACGCGAAGCCCTGGCACAGGGCTCGGAACGCGGTGTCGGTGACGATCTGGATGCGCGATGGCGGCCTCGAAATCTGGCTGTCGGCTGGCACGATTCAATCTCTTCTCTTCGCCGGCTATCGGGCTTCCCTGGTGTTGCCGGACGTGGCGGAAGCTCCGGTGCGGTAAGCCGGCTCGCTATTGTACGTTTTGAACCGCGGCCTTCACCTTGGCGGCCACGGCATCCGGCAAGGGAAGGTACCCCAGTGCTTCCGATTCCTTCTGGCCATCGGTGAGACAGTACAAAAGGAGGTTGCGGAGCACTTCCGCTTTCTTCGGGTCGGGGTTCTTTTTGTAGCAAAGGAGCCAGGTGAACGTAGCGATCGGATAAGCGTCTTTCACCGGCGGATCGGGAACCCACGCGATCAGATTGTCCGGCAGGTTCGCCGAAGCGATTGCGGCCTGGCCGGAGGCCGTGGACGGAGCGATGAAGTTCCCCGACTTGTTCTCGAGCTGCGCCATCGGCATCTTCTGGGTCATCGCGTAACCGAATTCGATATAGCCGATGGCGCCAGGTGTGGTCTGGACGCTGGCGGTAACGCCTTCATTCCCCTTGGATCGGGTACCCACCGGCCATGCGGGCATGTCGTTCGTTCCCGGGCTGGCGGCGAATTCCTTGCTGATCGCGCTCAAGTGCTGCGTGAACACGAACGTGGTGCCGCTGGCATCGGCGCGGACCACCACGTTGATGGCGCTACCCGGCAGCTTCGCGCCTGGGTTCGCGTTGGCGATGGCCGGGTCGTTCCACTTCTTCACCTTGCCCAGGAAAATGCCGGCATACGCCTCGCGGGACAACTTCAGATCGGTGAGGCCCGGCACGTTGTAAGTCAGGACGATATTGCCGGCCGTCAAGGGAAGAAGTTGGGCGCCGCCCGGGACGCGCGCGATCTCCTCGGGCTTCATGGCCATATCGCTGGCTCCGAAGTCCACCGTTTTGTCGATGAAGTTCTTCACCCCGGCGCCGCTCCCTACCGATTGATAGTCGATCTGTACGTTCTGATGAGCGACGCTATAGACTTTGAACCACTTCGAATAGATCGGAAACGGGAAGCTGGCTCCGGCGCCCTGCAATCTCACGTCGGCTCCTTGCTTCGAGTTGCCGACTCCTCCACAGGACATCAGCCCAACAGCCGCCAGCAGTACCGGAGCGGCAATACTCCAGACGGGGATTCTCACATGAAGTCCTCTGTAAATGGAATAACTTCGCACGCATAGGCTTTCAAGTCGAACTCCAGCCCACGCCCGCGCCTACTTGCACTCTTAGCAGGCATCTTCATGAACAGCGGGCCCGAACATCTGATTGAGGTGAACACAGTCCTGGCGGTTGAAGTGTCCCACGTGAAGATGACGCCTCAATGAATATGAGTCGCGGATCGGTAACCATCCGTACTCTTCGGTGCTACCTTGGCCCGCGGATTGCGCGCGCGTGTTGACGCGCAGCAATTCTTGCCGGATGGACGGCAGGACTTGCACTTAGCCACTCACTGGAATCGGGCACTCCATCTGGCGTTCGCATTACAGCGGCTTTGGTCCTCAATCTGCGCTGCTGGGTGTCATTGGGAGCTGCGACGATCTCTGTCCCTTCATCAGTCGCACACACGGAGCAAGAGGAACTCCTCGAACAGATGCGTGCGCTCCTAGCCAACGTCGATGCTGGCGCGCGTGACATCTATGATCGGTGGCGGTCGAGCATTCGGCGTCGCGCCTTCATTCCGGGCGCCCGGAATTTCGCGGCGTACCTCGCGTTGCGCCGGACGGACTTGCGGCCGCTCCAAACAGCCCTCATGCCGCTCGGACTTTCGTCGCTCGGCCGCTGCGAGGGCCGCGTGCGTCCGAATATTGAAGCGGTGATCGAAGCCCTTGCGGCGCGATGCGGCGAGCCGGTACATCGTCCGGCGACGACCGCACGGGCCTTCTTTCGAGGCGAACGACTGCTGAAAGCGGAAACGGCGCGCGTCTTTGGACCGCAGCGATCGAACCGCGCTGTGCGAATCATGGTCACGCTGCCCACGGAGGCCGCGGACGACGGCGGCCTCATCACGGCGCTCGTGAGCGCCGGCATGGATGCCGCGCGGATCAACTGCGCCCACGACGACGCCGATCGATGGCGCAAGATGGCCGCGCACGTCCGGACAGCCGAGCGGCACCTCGGTCGGCGTTGCGTCGTGTACGCGGATCTTGCCGGGCCCAAGGTCCGCACGCTCGACGTTCACGTGCGCCACGACGCGCGGGTCCGTATCGGCGAACGGATCGCACTCGTGCGCGAGTTGCGCGATGCCAAGCCTGACGAACCGGCGATCACCTGCACGATTCCGGCGATCTTGGATCACCTGCGCGACGGCGACCCGATGTGGATCGACGACGGAAAGATCGGATGCGTGGTTGAACGCGTCGATCCGTCGCGCGCCGACCTTCGCATCACGCAAGCGACGGAGCGCGGCAATCGGCTGCGGCCGGACAAGGGCCTTAACTTTCCCAAGACGGAGATCCCGGCGCCGCCTCTCAGCGCCGCCGACCGCGAGGCGCTCGCCGCGATCCTCGATGTGATCGATGTCGTCGGATACTCGTTTGTACGCAAGGCTTCGGACATCGAAACGCTGCAGGACGAACTCGCCCGGCTCGGCCGGCCGGGTCTGCCGCTCGCGCTGAAGATCGAAACGCTCGAAGGCGTCGACAACCTGCCCGGGCTGATAGTGCAGGCGGCGGGACGCCAGCCGACCGCCGTGATGATCGCGCGCGGCGACCTTGCGGTCGAAATCGGATATCGGCGTCTCGCCGAGATGCAGGAAGAGATCCTCTGGCTCTGCGAGGCCGCCTCCATTCCGGTCATCTGGGCGACGCAAGTGCTCGATGAGTTTGTCAAGACGGGGATGCCGACGCGCGCGGAAATAACGGACGCCGCTATGGCCGAACGCGCGGATTGCGTCATGCTCAACAAGGGCCTACACGTCGTTCGGGCCGTGGAAGTGCTCGACGACCTCCTCCCGTTGATGGAGGCGCACCAAACGAAAAAGACGTCGCGTATGCGCGCTCTGCACTCCTGGTTGCAGGATTGAGGCTTAGTGCTTTGTCGTTTCGCGCCCGCGGCGGGAACGTCTGCGATCCACTGCCGCGGACGGACACCACAAGGCGCTCCAACGTAACAAGGCGACAGGTGATCCGGAAGGCAAAGATGTCCGCGTTTGGCTCTGGCCGACCTCAAACCAATTAGTTCGTCTGCGTCACCAGCGCCATGAGAAACCCCGACGCAAGCCGCAACTCCCGATACGCATTCAACGCGATCTGGTCCAGCCGCAGAAGCCCCTCAATCCGCCCGTGCCGCAGCAGCCAGCGCATCCGGATCCAGAATTTCGCCAAGTCCCGCCGCGAATCGCACAATTGACTCACGCGAAATAGCGCGACGTGTTCCCACAACAGGCGCAGGCGGGAAGGTACTTGGATCGACGGCGCTTGCACCTTCGCCCGCAGGTACGCCGCGCGCAGATCGGAAACCCGCAGCCGCCGGCACATTCCGGACCGTATCCGCGCGAGTTCCTCCAACACAAGCGTCTCCGTCTCGCTTGCCCGCCGCGTCGCCAGCCACAACTCCTCCATCTCGAGCATCAATCGCGCCGATGATCGCAGGAGCGCGAGGACCTCGGGAATTCTGCGCCTCAAGTGTGCCCACCGCCCCTCCCGCTCAAAACCCGGCCTCCGCGTGGTGCGAGGCTTCAATCGGAAAAAACCGGTGAGCATTGGATGCGCCCCTTCCGCCACCAGCGCGTACCGGTACCACAAAAAATTCTGAAATGCATCCCAGTAAATCGCCGGATCCACCCGCCCCAGGATCGCCTTCATATTCTCCATGCTGTAGAACTGTCGCCACGCCGCTCGGTACGCCCGCGTCCACTCCGCGCCGCTCATGCGCGCATGCCGCATCGTCTCGTGGCACGAGTCGTACTTGTTATAGTCCGGGTCGATGGCGACTCCCCTTTCCAGCAGCGACTTGTGATCCTCCGAGCCCGGCAGCGGGATCATCATGAAGAAGCTCGCCTGGTCCGGCTGCACCTCCTGGATCAATCGCTCCACGTCCTTCGCCACGCTCTCCTCGGTGTCGTGGGGCAGCCCGATGATATAACCTACCTGCACCCGCACACGCGCTTTCCGCCACGTCCGGACCGCCGCGCCGTATTCGTCGGTGTGATTCTGTATCTTGCCCGCATCCGCCAGATTCCGTGGGTTCAGACTCTCCATCCCAATGAACGCGCTGCAGCAGCCCGCTTGCGACGCCTTCTCCACAAATCCCGGTATGCGGTACGCCGGTACATCCACTTGCATCAGGAACTCGATCGCAATTCCCTCGTCGCGCCGCATCGCAATGAGCGCATCCAGGATCTTACCGGAAGCCGGGTTCCGCGCGAAGTTGTCGTCGGTGAAGAAGAAGACCCGGATGCCTGACTCCCGGTACGCCCGCCGGATAGCGGCCGTCACGCATTCAGGCGAGCGGTAGCGCATCTTGCGCCCCTGCACGTTGATGATCGTACAAAACGAACAATGGAAGGGGCAGCCCCGGCTGCAATCGATCGTCACGTAGCTAGCGTCTACGAACCGCCGCGTCGCCTGCCGGCTCGCCCGCGGGCACGCGGCCGCGTACAGATCTGGCGGATCGTCAATCAGCCGGTAAATCGGCTGGAGCCTGCCCTCCCAGGCGTCCCGCAGCAGCTCGTGCCACCGGTGCTCCACCTCGCCCGCGACTACGCTGACGCCCGCGTCGAGCAATTCCTGTATCTCCGGCGACACCCGTGGAAACAATGCCAACATCCCGGTCACATGGAAGCCTCCCACCATCACCAGCACACCCTCTCGGCGCAGCGAGAGCGCGATATCGGCCGCGCGGGGGAACTGATTCGTCTGCACCCCCACCAGGCACGCCAACGCGCGGCAACCCGAAGCACGGTTCTGCCGCGCGATCTCGTCCAGTGGAATCCGGCTCACCGATTCGTCGAGGACATGCGGCCGGATCTCGACCTGACCCAATAGACCCCGCTCCGACACGTCCGCCGTCAGCCCGTGCAGACAAGCAAGGCTGTTGCTCGGCACAACTCCCCGCCAGTGCCGAATGACAAACCCGTCGTCGTCGTATTTCGAAGGTCTGATCAAATACACGTGGAGTGCTGAAGAATGTTTGCCTATTCTCATGTCGAAATTCTCCCCGCCCGGTACCGCACACAGGCATGCCGCACCAGGCACTCATAACCGCTTACCCGCCCCCACAATTCGCGCGCCTGCCAGCCCGGATGGCGGCCCACAGCCACCGCTGCATTCAGAATCGCCTTGTTGCCGAAGGCCATTGGAATGCACATAACGATCAGCCAAAGACCGAGGCCAACCGCGATAGCGCAATGACAATGTCCTTGGCATCTTCTTTTGCGGTCCTGCGACTTCCAGGCAATCCGCGGCCCAATCGCCGGCTTGGCCACGTCTGATGCAAATCACCCCGCGGGCTGTGTAAGCGGTCGACAGTCCCAGAACCCAACAAGTGCGGAATTGGCAGATTGTCCGAGGCATCTCTGGCTCCGCGGTGCACGGCGGCAGAATCGGCTCGAAATCGGGGAGTTGACGTGCTTTGGCGCCTTCGGTCAACACTTGACTGTAGGGCCGGCGAGCCACTGTTGCCAAGTGCAGAACCTGCGACGGACCCGGCAGTTGCTGCACATCCGCCCGGCCGTACAAATGGTGCCATGATCGCGTAGATTACAAGATCCGATCCCCAGGCTCGCACTGGCGGGTGCGGTCAAACTCGAAGGACCTCTACGCGCGCGAGTGTGTCGCGCAGCAAACACCGGAAGGCGTGCATGAGCGCCGAACATCTATCGAATGAGTAGAACGCCCGATTCAGTTACACATCTGGGTTGATGTCGGCGGAGGCGAGAATGGGCTTGAGCAGATACTCGGATAGCTGTTGAACCGATAGCTTTCCGCTCTCTTTACTGGGTTCGCCTAGGACCCAGAAGCCGTGCAAGCCTTCCTTATCGGGCTCAATTGTTATGGTCAACTGCTGCTCGGGGAAATCAGGGTGTACCGTGACTTGGAGGTCGCAACCGTCTAACTTCAGAACTAGTTTCTTGCCGTGCATGCCAGGCAAGTAAACCTCGCATTCAAAAGGCCCTTGGGACATCCGTACGGCGGTTTGCCCGGCCCGCTTCTTGTGCTTGTTGAAGTCGTTTACATCATTCGTAATCGAGGAAAGCAGCGCGCTCCACGCGTCCATGGCGCCTGGAATCTGTTTTTTTAGATGCGCTGCCCGGCCGGCCTTACTCGCCCTCGCGCTTCTGTTGGCTGATTCTGCTGCCCTTTCCTTTTCCATGCTCACGAACATTTCATCAATCCATTTCATATGTTGCAACTCCATAAAGAGACTCTAAAGTACTGCTGCTTGCCTTGGATCGACTCCCGTCCCGGCCACGGTTTCGATTCGTCGCGCGCGCCTTGGTTCCCGGTCCAGCCACGGCTTTGGCTCCGATTCTGGTACTGGCCTTGCCGGTCGGCCAAGCTTTTGGAGTCGAAGGTGGAGCAAGCTCCAAGGTGATGCGGGGGTAAATGTGTTTGAAACAATCGCGGCGGTGGCTTTCACGCGAGATTTAAAGCAGTCCTCTCCCGTGCGACCGCTATTAGGAGTGCACGTGAACGGCCAGTCCGCGATTTTATGCTCCACCCTTTGCTACCGCCATCCGCTGTTAACATGCGGCCACTCACGTGCATCGCAAGGTCTGGAGAGGTGTTGAGAATATGATGAAACCGAGAATAGCCATCGTATCCTACTTGCGCTGGTGCTCTACTCTTCATGGGCACTTTGTGCTTACGGGCGGCCCTCTTCCCCGCTACGTTCATTGACTGGATAGACGAGAGAGAGCATGTCATTTCTGGCCTGGATAGTTCTGGGCTTAATTGCTGGGTTCATCGGCGGCAAGTTCGTAAATAGCAGGGGTGAGGGCATCTTGCTCGATATACTGTTGGGCGTTGTCGGCGCTTTTGCCGGTGGCTGGCTGTTCCATATGTTTGGGGCTTCTGGTGTAAGCGGACTCAACCTATACAGCCTCTTCGTGGCGGTAATCGGCTCAACGGTTTTGCTGGTTCTCTTTCACGCCCTCCGACGGAGAAGAGCTTGGTAGTACTGTGGTGTAATCGGTTTCGGGTTACCAACTGTTGGGATGACGGCGCTCATGCCGGATGCCCGTCGGGTAGCGCCCGGTCAACAAAGGGACTGTTGCGTTCTGGCGGAAGCGACCTGGCGCTACGTTCGGTTCACGGTAGCCGCGACGCGCCAACCGGCTGCGCTAACCGTTACATAACCTTCAAACCGGCCGGAGTTTATCGTGGCCGATTGGTACGACATAGAATTAGGAGATACTTATGTCACTTTTGTTAATCGTCTTAGTAGTTGCGCCGACGGATTGGCGGCGGTGGTTATTATGGCCGTGGCCGGTGGTACTAAGCCTCGATCTAAGCTCTTGCGGATCCGGCCCTGCTCGTTAGACTTTCACCAAGGTCGAGCTCGCCATGGCTATTTGGTTGCCGGAAGTTTTCCCTCCCTGCTCCATCATGAGGTTTGGCGTGCGGTGCAAAGGCACTGCCGCCATTAGAGCATGAACGCTGAGCGTTCTCGTGGCGGGCGGCGCACCCTGGTGATTCTGGGTCGAACCTGGCTAAAGCGAATATGGGCGGGCACCCAGGGAGCCGCCCGAAGAATCCGCGGCAGTTGGCTCGGCAGACTACCTTGGCGGCGTGGCGCCGTTCGCGTTCTTGTTTGCGCTGCGATCGTTGGGGCCACTCTGGTTGCAGGTGGAATCCACTACGTCTATTTTGGCCGAACGAACCTGCCCGACGTGGAGGCCTTCAATAGGTTTGACCTTCCCACGATTGGCCACGTCTACGATGTCTCCGACCGGCCGTTCATTGAGATCGCTTCCGAATACCGTCAGATCACCAGGTATGAGGACATCCCGCCCATCGTTCGGAGTGCGATCCTCGCCGCGGAGGACAAGAACTTCTTCTCCCATAGCGGAGTTGACTACTCCGGGTTGGCTCGTGTCCTGGGCAAACTCAGGATCTGGAATCTGGTGGGGCGCCTTACGCATATGGGACGGCGAGACGCGGCTAACAGTGCCGCGATCTTCCCTCAAGGCGGATCGACCATCACTCAACAGCTTGTGCGAGGCTATTTTCTCAAAACCATGACGGCTCAGGAGAACAGCCAGCAGCTCCGGTACAGCCAAGGCTTGGCCCGCGCGTTATCGTCAGTGATTGGCGCGCGAACGGTCAACATGCTGGCCAGGAAGTTGGAGGAGATCCGGCTATCGTTGTGGCTTGAGGGAGAGATGCAGGCGCGGTTCGGTTCGAAACGGCGCGCTAAGGAAGAAATTCTTGCCCGATACGCGAGCTTGATATACATGGGAAACGGTCAGTACGGGTTTGCGAGAGGAGCGAAATACTATTTTGACCGGCCTCTCGCCTCTTTCACTGCGGACGATGCGGACAAGGCGGCGCTGCTGGCAGGCGCCTTAAAGTCGGCTCGTTACTACGCGCCCAACGCTTCCCCAACCCACAGAGTCTTGCAGCGCAGGAATCAAATACTGGCCCTTATGGCGGCGCGCGGGTTCATTTCTCGGGATCAGGCCCAGCGAGCCAGGCAGCGCCCGATTGAGACGGTCACCCAGCGAAAGGACAAGACGATCGAAGCGTCTGCGGTGGTTGACACCGTCCTCGATGAACTTAAAATGCGCCGTGCCGATCTCACCGAAGAGGATCTGTTGCAGGGACGTGTCCAGGTTTATTCGACGGTGGACGCCCGCGTGCAGCAAATGGCGGATCAGGCGCTGGAGCACGGCCTCCTGCTGTATGAGAAGCGACACCCCAGCGCCCGCGGCCTGATCCAGGGCTCGGTGGTGGTGCTGAGAAACCGCGATGCGAGTATTCTCGCTGAGACGGGCGGACGCCAGTCTTACAAAGAACGCTCTAGGGTAAATGGTGACCTCAACCGCGTAACGAAGTCACTGCGGCAACCCGGGTCCGCCATGAAGCCGATAGTCTATCTCGCGGCTTTCCGGAAAGGAGCATTTAATCTCGATACCGTGGTGCCCGACGAACCCATTAGCGTTTCCAATGGTGGAGGGCTCAATGCCAAATGGATCTCGAACTATGATGGCCAGTTCAAGGGTATGATTCCGCTGCGCATGGCATTGGCTGAATCCAGAAACGCCGTCGCGATTTGGATCACGGAGCAAATCGGCATAGCCAGCGTCCTGAAGACGGCTCGCGATTTGGGGATACGAACGCCATTGCACGCTTACGCGACAACGGCCTTGGGGGCGTCCGAAGTGAACCTGCTGGAGCTTGCCAACGCGTACCGCACCATCGCATCGGGTAGTCTCAACCAGCCTCATGTGATCCGCAAAATCATCTTGGATTCAGGCGAGGTGATAGCCGATAGCGGATACAGGTCGTCTCCGGCCAATGTCGATGGCGATGCTCTCGCGCTCATTCAGGAAGGCCTGCGCGGTGTCGTGCGCCTGCCTAACGGCACGGCTCATGCACTGGACTCTGGCGCTTTCGCGGTTATGGGAAAGACGGGAACGACAAACCAGTTCAGGGACGCACTCTTCGTAGGATCCACTTACGGCCCTGAAGGAATCACCGCCGCGGTACGCATAGGCTTTGACGACAACCGTTCCCTGGGAGAGGAAGAGACCGGTGGCCGGCTGGCGCTCCCGGTGTTCAAAGAAATCGTGTTCGACGCGTACAGAGAGAAGCTGGTGGGGCCTGTGCCGCGGTTCCCGACCGAGATGGAAGAGCGAATCGATGTTTACCTGAGCAGCGACCCCGTGGACACAACCGTAGCGGCAAATGCTCCCCACGGACCGATTCCCGGACGCTTTCCCGTATTGCCTCAGACGCAACGCTCCGAGAGATTGCGGCGATTGGACCGGTGAAGATTCGGCTCTGGTAGCCTCAGTGATCTTGGACATGCTTCTATCGACAGGCAAACCAACGGCCGATTTACTCACGCCACCGCAGGAACGCACCGACTCCACCGATCGATTCGAGTAAAGCCCGTCTTCAATAAACGTCACGGTTGCTCCGGTCCCAACGCAGTTTCGGAACGTGCCCAGCGCATGCTAGATGGTAGAGTAGCGGGGAAAGGGAGCAAGTCATCGTGGCGACAAAAAGGCGCAAGGCGAAGGAGCCGGAAGGAACCCTCGAACCGAGAGCGGCGGAGCCACCATCCGGGCATGATGCTCCAGGATGCCCCGTAGTCGGCATCGGCGCGTCTGCCGGGGGGCTGGCAGCGTTTGAAGCCTTCTTTTCCGGCATGCCCGCCGACACCGACCCCGGCATGGCCTTTGTCCTGGTGCAACACCTGGCCCCGGACCACAAGAGCATCCTCACCGAACTGGTCAAGCGTTATACCCGCATGAAGGTCTTCGAAGTGGCGGACGGCATGGCGGTCAAGCCCAACTGCGCCTATATTATCCCGCCTAACCGGGACATGGCGTTGCTCAACGGCACGCTACAGTTGCTGGAACCCGCCGCGCCGCGCGGCCATCGTCTGCCGATTGACTTTTTCTTCCGCTCCTTGGCCCAGGACCAGCGCGAGCGGGCCATCGGCATCGTGCT
>JBEKZL010000288.1:0-9234 GCA_049509915.1 Bryobacteraceae bacterium
GACAGGGGCGCTTCTTCTGGCTGTGCTGATTGCCGGCGTTGCACCCGCGCTTCACGCCGCGCGGCTCAACATTTCCGATGTATTGAAGCAGAGCCAGGGCGTGACGATGGGGCGCCGCACCTGGCAGCGGAACGCTCTGGTCACATCGCAGATCGCGGTCAGCGTGGCGCTGTTCGGCGTCGCCGTGTTGTTCCTGACCAGTCTTTACCACGCTACCGAGGTGCGGCCGGGTCTGGATCCGCATAAGAAGGTCCTGGCCCTGTCGGTAATTCCGGCACTGCATATCCCGCCGGCCGAGTGGTGCGACCAGGTGAGCGAACGGCTGGCCGCGCTGCCAGGCGCGCGCGGGGCAACCTATGCGCGGCGGCTTCCATTGAGCGGTTCCGGCGGGGGTCTGACGGCGCGGGTCGAGATTCCGGGGATGGCGCCGATGGGCGTGCTGCTGAACAACGTGGGCGGCAGCTACTTTTCGCTGATGGGTACCCGCGTGATGGCCGGGCGGGGCATCGATAGCCGCGACCGGGTGGGCGCGCCGCTGGTGGTAGTTGTGTCGCGATCCTTTGCCCGCACCATCTTCGGCGGCCGAGGCGCGCTCGGCAACTGGGTTCGGATCGATGGCAAACCGCGCCAGGTCGTGGGCATCGCGGAAGACGGCCCGTCCAACGACTTGCACGAACCGCCGCGGCCGTTTGTGTTTCTGCCATTCGCCCAGGCGGTGCCCGACGATATCACTTTGCTGGTGGAAACCTCGGGCGCTCCCCTGGCGCTCGATCGCTCCGCGCGCACCGCGGTTCGCGCGTTCGACCCCAAGGCACGCGTCTACGAATCGACGACTCTGCAAAAGACCCTGGACAACGCTCTTTCTGTCGACCGCTTTATCGCCACCGCGTGCAGCGCCTTGGGTGCCAGCGTGGTTTTCCTCACCGCAGCGGGGCTGTTCGGCGTGCTGCTGTATATCGTCAACCGGCGCACGCGCGAACTGGGGCTGCGGGTAGCGCTGGGCGCCCGGCCGCGACAAATCGAGCGCCTGGTTTTGGGCGAATCGCTGCGCATGGCCGTGATCGGTG
The DNA here is from genome assembly GCA_049509915.1 of Bryobacteraceae bacterium. Classification (GTDB taxonomy): domain Bacteria; phylum Acidobacteriota; class Terriglobia; order Bryobacterales; family Bryobacteraceae; genus JBEKYD01. The sequence goes on from JBEKZL010000288.1 coordinate 1,068, forward strand.
TGCCTATCGGACTCGCCGGCCTGGCGGCGACGGCCCGCTTTGCACGCTCCATGCTGCTGAGTGTGACACCTCTCGACCCGCTTGCTTACGCCCTCAGCGCCGCTGCCGTAGTGGCGCTGGCCCTGGCCGCGCCATGGCTCCCGGCACGCCGCGCCACGCGCGTAGACCCAATCGAAGCGCTGCGCTCGGAATAGGCCGGGGCCGGCCGCAATCGTCTGCGCTTACCGAGCCGCGACCGCCAGGGAGCGGTTGACGGAACCTAACCTCCCCGGATCCGACGCCCCGGCGACCCCCCCCGGCAGCGCCACCGGTGCAATGCAGTAGAGTGGAGTGGAAGCCTCCGGCACCGGAAGCTGGCCCGAAAATGACCCGTCGACAAATTCTCTCCCTCCCGGTTCTCGCGCTCCCGGCTGCCGTTTCGCCTGCCCGTGCCCAGAACAAGGGGATGGCGTCCAGAGGCGTCAAGGCCCTCCCGCGCGGTAAACCTTCCGGATTGCCATTCCACGCGCGCTTCGTAGACATCGCCAAAACCGCCGGACTGCGCGCGCCGGTCGTGTTCGGTGGCGTCGAGCACGCCGATTATATCCTCGAGGCCATGGGATGCGGCGCGGCCTTCGTCGATTACGACAACGACGGTTGGATGGATATCGTGATCCTCACCGGCCAGCGCTTCCGTGACACGCCTCGAGAAGCTACCCTCCGGCTCTACAGGAACAATCGCGACGGCACATTCACGGACGTGACCGACCAGGCGGGGCTGCGCCGCGGCGTATGGGCCTTCGGCATCACCGTTGGCGACTACGACAACGATGGCTTCGACGACCTCTTCATCACCTGCTGGGGCCAGAACATCCTCTTCCACAACAACGGCAATGGAACCTTCACCGACGTCACCGAAAAGGCCGGCCTCACCCACGCTACCAGGCGCTGGGGCACCGGTTGCACCTGGATCGATTACGATCGCGATGGCCGTCTGGATCTGTTCGTTTCTCACTACCTGGTGTTCGACCCCGACAAAATTCCCCCCCGCGGCAAGGATCCTGGTTGCAACTATCGCGGCATGGCGGTGAATTGCGGTCCGGCCGGGCTGGCTAAGGAACAGTGCGCCCTCTACCACAATAACGGCGATGGCACCTTCACCGATGTCAGCCGCCAGGCCGGCATCTCCACCATCAAACGGGGCTACGGCCTGACGGCGGTGGCGGCCGATTTCGACGGCGACGGCTGGACCGATATCTACGTGGCCTGCGATACCACCTACAGCCTGCTGTTCCGCAACAACCACGACGGCACCTTCACCGAACAGGGGCTCGAAACCGGAATCGCGCTCAACGAAGACGGCCAGGAGCAGTCCGGCATGGGGCTCGGGATCGGCGATTTTAATACCGATGGCTACCTGGACATTCTGAAGACCCATTTCGCCGACGATACGCCGGCGCTCTATCAGAACGACGGCAAGGGAAACTTTCGCGACGTGACCATACAGTCCGGCCTGGGCGTGGAAACCCGGTTTGTATGCTGGGGTACCGGCATGTTCGACCTGGACAACGACGGCCTGCCGGACCTGTTCTTAGCTACTGGAATGGTCTATCCCGAAGTGGAGCCGTTCAAAACCCCCCGCGTGCTCTACCGCAATCTGGGCGGCGGCAGGTTCGAGGAACTCATGGACCAGGCGGGGCCGGGAGTCGTCGAGGCGCACTGTAGCCGCGGGGTAGCGTTCGGCGATTTCGATAACGACGGCGATCTCGACATCCTCGTCGTCAATTTGAACGAACCGCCGTCGCTGCTGCGCAACGACGTGACCGGCGGCCAGCACTGGCTGAAGGTCCTGCTGGAGGGCACCAGATCGAATCGCAGCGCCATCGGCGCAACCGTGATTGCCGGCTATGGCGGGCGGAAGCAGGCCCAAGCCGTATTGGCCCAGTCGTCCTACCTCTCGGTGAATGACCGCCGGCTCCACTTCGGGCTCGGCCAGGCTGCTACCGCCGACCTTGAGATACGCTGGCCTGGCGGCGCGCGGGAAACCATTGCCGGCGTAGCCGCCGACCGCCTGGTCGTGGTTCGGGAAGGCGCGGGCGTAGTGCGCAGCGAGCGCTTTCAGCGCCGGCCAGCGGCGGGGTAACCGACATCGCCAAAGATCCCTTCAGGATCAGTACACTTCACCGGGGCGTATCCTGACCCGGCCCAGCATCAGCGCCAGCGCTCCGATCGCTCTTGCCGGATCGCCGGCGTCCGGGCAAAACCGGTCGACGACATGGTAGCGCCCGCCCCTGACACCCTCGAGAACCCACTGGGCACCGTCCACCCTGGCGGCACCCTGCTCCGCCACTGCCAGAGTGGGCAAGTTCCAAAAGTCCGCGCTTTCAAACGCGGCCAGCAACGATTGGGTCTTGGTTTTTGTCAGCCATGAGACTTGGCGGCGCATCATTCTTCCAGGCTCATTCCCACCTTTGTCGTTCGTTATGCCGACGTGAATCCAACCCGAACCGCTTGAACGCACCACCAACCGCACAACGATGGGGTGATGAAAGGACCGCAGCCACAGGAAGCGGTAAGCCTCCGCCCGCGGATCCCGCGACAGCTCCCAAAGCGAGGGTTCGTGCAGGGCCTTAAGGTGCCTGGAATACCAGCTCGCTCTGGAATCGTGCCCGCGCAATGGCGTATCGAAAACGCCGGGCGGAAAGTACTGTTGGGCCGGCAATTCGCCGAGCGCGGCAATCAGTAAACATAAGGCTCTGGACATCTGCATCGAGCGGCCAACAGGGTTACTGACGCCACAGCTACGCCCGCCGTTTCAGTGCCGAGCCGGAATTGTCGATCCGCGGCCGTATTACAATTCCTCCGTGCCTATTTCACGCCGCGAGTTACTCCGCGCCGCCTCCGGTTTGCCGCTGGTGGCTGGGGCCTCCGCGCCCACCCTCAAGATCGTCGTCGCCGGCGGTCATCCCGGCGACCCGGAATGCGGCTGCGCCGGTACGATCGCCCGCTACGCTGAGCTCGGCCACCACGTGGTGCTGCTATACCTGAATCGCGGCGAGGGCTTCTGCGGAGGCCCCGGCCCCAGCCACTGTGCCGCCATACGCACTGCCGAAGCCCGCAACGCATGCCAGATCCTCGGGGCTCGAGCGGCTTTCGCCGGCCAGTACGATGGCCGCGCCGTCGTCGACGCCGCGCATTACGAGGCCTTCGCGCGCGCGCTCACCGCCGAAACCCCGGACGTGGTGTTCACCCAGTGGCCCATCGACCGTCATCGCGACCATCGCGCCGTTTCCACGCTCACTCTCGACGCCTGGTTGAAAAGCGGCAGGAGTTTCGCGCTCTACTATTACGAGGTGGCCGAGGACACCATGATGTTCTCCCCGGCCGACTACGTCGATATTTCTTCGGTCGAGCCCCAGCGGCGCCGTGCTTGTTACGCGCACGCCTCCCAGCAGCCCGATAATTGGTACCCGAAACAGGTGGAGATTACACGGGCTCGTGGCGTCGCGAGCGGATTCCCACAAGCCGAAGCCTTCCTCCGCCATTCGGAAAGCAAGCGCGCCCCACTGCCATGATGGTTTTGCCGAAAGCGCCGCGCGGCGTCGGGAGAAGTCTCGACGCGGCACGCAGCGCGTGCGCGATGTAGAAGCCCAGACGAACGTTCGATACCGAGCCGCGGCCGCCAGGGAGTGCCATATGGGCTTGCGGCCCACCAAGAGGGATGAAGACGCACACGGTTCCGCTTTGGTGGGGCAGGCGGTTCCGCCTGCCCGCAGGTTGTCAACCGGCGCCCCGGCGGACGGTGCGAAATCAGCAACCTGGAGAGCGTCTTCAACGGAGCGGATAGTTGCGGTCGCAACTCGGCCTGGCGCATCACTTGCATGTCGTGCACGCCACGCACTGCGTGCGTCACGTTAAGTTAGCGCCTATGAGGCCGCATGGCCTGCCCCCTTCGCTTCTCCCGGTTAACGCTTCGGCCGCCCGTCCCGTCTCTATGGCAGACATCATCCAGGAGGGACATGATGCTGAAGACAATCGCTCCATTCACGCCCGCCATTTTGCTGGCGAGCCAACTTTGCGCCGGCGGGTTCTTCTTGCAACTCGGTAATCCGCAGGCCAATCCAGAGGCCCGTAAATTGAACGCCGAGCTCACCATCAAGGCAGCCGGCTGCCACGATCCGGCTGGCGCACGGGTGAGCGCATCGGCCATCGGGATGGTCAACGGGCAGCGGCGCCAGATCCCGCTCACCGTCACCAGACTGTCCGAACCCGGCACGTTCGTCATATCCCAGCAGTGGCCGAAAAGAGGCAATTGGGTCATCAAGCTGGAGGCCGCCAACGATGCCGGGCAGTTCACCAATTCGTTGATCGCCGCCGGTCCGGACGGCATAGACCTCGGCCACGAAAGGGCGGCGATGAAGGCCTTTGCCGACTCCGATGTCGATGCCATGCTGAAATGATGCAATTGACGCTGGTATCCAACGAAACCGGCGAAGACGACTCTCTGATCGCGGCGGCGGCGCGCGGCGACCGCTCCGCCTTCGGCGAGTTGTACCTGCGCTACGCGCGCATGGTGCATGGAATTCTTCTCGCGCGCGTGCCGCCGGCCGACGCGGAAGATCTGGTGCAGGACGTCTTCCTGGCCGCTATGAAGCAGCTTCGGGGGCTCCGCACGGCGGCGGCGTTTCGGGCCTGGCTCGCGGCCATCGCGCGCCATCGTGCCATCGATTACTTCCGCGAAGCACGCCTCTCGTTTTCCGAAGCGCCTTCCGCCGCCGCGCCAAACCAGGGTGCGTTCGCGGTTTTGGATCTGATTCGCGCCTTGCCGGAGGCCTATCGGGAAACCCTGATCCTGCGGCTGGTGGAGGGCATGACGGGACCCGAAATTGCCCGTCAGACCGGCCTGACGCCCGAATCGGTGCGAGTGAATCTCTGTCGCGGCATGAAGATGCTGCGCCAGACGCTGGGGGAGAAGCGATGAACGAAGACTATCTTTGGAACCGGTCCGGCGCACCCGATCCGGAAATTCAGGAGCTGGAGCGGACGCTTGCTCCGCTGCGCTATCGCGGCCGCCAGCAACACTGGTGGCGCACCCCGCTTCCGCGCGTGGCTGCCGCGGTGCTGGCTGTGGCGGCGATTTCGTGGTTCCAACTGGCTCGGCCCGTGCCGCGCATCACGCCGTGGCGGCAAGGCGCCACGCCACTCGCCGCCGGGCAGGTGGTCCGAACCGGCGCATCGGAAACCTTCCTTCAGTCGGCGGACATCGGCAGAGTGGAACTCGGACCGGAGTCGGAACTGCGCGTCGCCACCGGCCGGAAACTTCTGCTCGAGCGCGGCATGCTCCACGCATTCATTTGGGCGCCTCCGCGCGAGTTCGTGGTCGATACCCCGTCGGCGCGCGCGGTGGACCTGGGCTGCGCTTACACCCTGAACGTGGACTCGGACGGCAACGGCGTACTGCGCGTCGAGGCCGGATGGGTGGCGTTTCAGTTCGATGGGCACGAATCCTTCATACCCGCCGGCGCCGAATGCGTCACTCGAAAACGGCGCGGCCCCGGCATTCCCTTCTATCGGGATGCGCCATTACGGACCGCGCTGGCCGCATTCGAAGGAGGCGATTGCAGCGCTCTGCCTGCCGTACTCCGCGCCGCGCGCCCTCAGGACGGGCTGTCGCTCTGGCACCTGCTCACACGAGTTCCGCCGCAATATCGTGCCGCCGTGTTCGAACGCTTCGCCGAGCTCTTACCCGTGCCGGCGCGGGTTACCCGGAAGGCGGTGCTGCGCGGCGATCCCCACGCCCTCGACCTCTGCTGGAATGCCCTGAACCTCGAAAACACCAGCTGGTGGCGCGGCTGGGAAAGGGCTTGGTAATAGCCTGCGGACATCTACCCGCCAGGTCTTCGGACCGCGTGGACAAGTCCTTCCGTGCGGAGTAGGCTGGTAGCCTGTGGAGACTTGTACCCCCCGGCACCCAGGTGAACCCATGAACCGCATACCCGGCAGACTCAAAGCAGCGATCCTCTGCCGGCTCCCGGCTGGCCTTCTGTTGCTCGCCTTCTGGGCGCCGGCCCAGACTATCGCTGTCTCGCCCGCCGGTCCCATCCGCACCCTGGCGGCAGCGCGCGATCTGGCGAGGGCCCAGCGTAACATGGGCCGGACCGGCACTATCACCATCCGCATCGGCGCCGGCGTGTACTTCCTGCCGGAGCCGCTGGTTCTCTCCCCCGAGGATTCCGATACGGTTTGGGAAGCTGCGCCGGGAGCCCGCCCGGTTATCAGCGGCGGCCGCACCCTCACCGGCTGGAAAAAGGGCGCCGGTCCCGAGTGGACCGCCGAATCTGCGGGTCCTTACTTCCGCCAGCTTTTCATCGGTGGGCGCCGCGCCCAAAGAGCCCGCACTCCCAACGCCGGCTTCTACCGCATCGACGGGGCCAGCCCCCAGGACAAACCCGCACGCATCCACTTCCGCGGCAATGATATCCGCCGGGAGTGGGCCGCGCGCGGCGACGTCGAGGTGGTTGCGCTGCTCGCCTGGGCCGACCTTCGCATGCCGATCTCGAGCGTAGACGAGAGCGCTCACACCGCCGTGCTGACCGCCGACCCACGCCCGTCCAACAAAGAAGCCGATGCCCGCTATTACATCGAAAACGCACCCGACGGGCTGGACCAGCCGGGCGAATGGTACCTCGACCGCCAGACCCACACGGTTTCCTATTGGCCCCTGGCCGGCGAAAACCTGGCAACCGACCAGGCCATCGCACCGGCCCTGGCGGAGCTCGTCCGCCTGGAGGGCGAACCCGAACGGGGGCGCTTCGTCCACAACGTCGTCTTCCGCGGCCTGGAATTCGCACACGCCGATTGGACCATGCCCGTCCACGGCTATGCGGACACCCAGGCCGCCATGCCCGCGCCGGCCGCTATCGTCGCCGTCGGCGCCAACGATTGCACCATCCAAAGGTGTACCGTGGCTCATTGCGGCGGCTACGCCATCTTCTTCGGACGCGGCTCGAAACGCAACCGGATCCTGGCCAGCGAACTGTACGATCTGGGCGGAGGCGGCGTTAAGCTGGGCGAACCGCGCCAGTTTCCCGACGAACCCGAGCGGAACTACGAAAACGTGGTGGCCGACAATCACATTCACGATCTCGGCCTAGTCTACGCCCCCGCGGTCGGCGTTTGGGTCCTCCAGAGCGGGCGCAACCAGATTGTCCATAACCACATTCACGATCTCTTCTATACCGCCATCTCCGTGGGCTGGACCTGGGGATACGCCGAAAACCAGTCTCAGGGCAATATCATCGAGTACAACCACCTGCACCATATCGGCAAGGAGACCCTCAGCGATATGGGCGGCATTTACACTCTCGGCGTGCAGCCCGGGACACGCATCCGCTACAACCTGATCCACGACATTTCATCGTTCACCTACGGCGGCTGGGGCATCTATCCCGACGAAGGCTCGTCGGAAATGCTGATTGAAAACAACCTGGTTTACCGCTGCAAGAGCGCCGGCTTCCACCAGCACTACGGCCGCGAGAATACCGTGCGCAACAACATCTTCGCCTTCAACCAGGAGAACCAGTTGATGCGCACTCGCGCCGAGCCGCACGTTTCGTTCACCTTCGAACGCAACATCGTGTACTTCGATCAGGGCCGACTGCTGGGCGCTAACTGGACGGGCGACGGCTTCACCATGAAGTCGAATCTCTATTTCGATACCCGCAGCAGCGAGATCAGCTTCGCCGGCCAGCCGTTCGCCGATTGGCAGTCGGCCGGGCGGGACGCCGGCTCCGCCATCGCCGACCCGCTCTTCGTGAATGCCGGAAACTTCGATTTCCGCCTGCTCCCCGAGTCGCCCGCCCTGAAACTGGGCTTTCAGCCGATCGACTTAAGCACTGTCGGCCCGCGCGTCCCGGCGGGTCAATAGGCACCCTCCCCGGCAACCTCCGTGGCCTCTCGTAGCGCCGGCGATCGCTTTCGGCCCGCCATTCGTTTTTCGTGGCGCAGGCGCTCCGCCTGCAGCGCCAAGATGTCGTCTGTGTGCCCCAAAGGGGCAGATTACCAGTGGGGTAGGACCCACTCGAATAGTAGATGGTTAGATTCGATAGCTATCGAGCGGCCAGCTTGGGTAACCGGGTTGGTCGGAACCTCGTGAAAAAGCCCGCTTTAGGCGGGCGAGCGACCTTGC
>JBEKZL010000289.1:0-9115 GCA_049509915.1 Bryobacteraceae bacterium
CTCGAAAAGTCCCTGCACGCGGCCATCGACGAGGCCGCTGCCGCCGGCGTCCCCAACATCATTACCTTCTCGGGCAACCGCCGCGGCATGGCGGACGCCGAAGGCGCCGACAATTGCGTGGCGTTCCTCAACCGCGTAAAGGCCCACGCCGAGGACAAGGGCGTCACCATTTGCATGGAGTACCTGAATAGCGCGGTAAACCACAAGGACTACATGTTCGACCACATCTCTTGGGGTGTGGACGTGATGAAGAGAGTCGACTCGCCCCGAGTCAAAATTCTGTTCGACATCTACCACGCCCAGATCATGGACGGCGACATCGCCCGCCACATCCGTAACTACTTTCCTTATATTGGCCATTTCCACACCGGCGGCAATCCCGGCCGGCATGAGATCGACGAGACTCAGGAGCTGAATTACGGCTTCCTGGCCAAAACCATCGCGGACCTGGGGTTCTCCGGCTACGTGGCGCACGAATACTCGCCGGCGCCTGGTCGCGATCCGGTCGCGAGCCTGCACCAGGCCGTCGGCATCTTCACCGTTTGAGCTCCAGCCGGCTCCATGCGCGTGGCCACTGCGCGCGTTTTCACGATTGCCCCACGCGCTAGCTCTCTCGGCCCCGACATCTCCTTCCGGGGAAGTGATATTGTGTTGGTCAAAGGCCGACTGCGTAGCACTCAGAACTCGGCCCGAAGGAGTTAATCATGGCAACTGTTTCCGCTCCCCAGAGGGAGATGCGGGCCGCCGTGTCGGCGACCAAACTGCTCATCGACAACCAGTGGGTGGATAGCGCGTCCGGGAAGACCTTTCCAACCATCGACCCCGCTACCGGGGAGGCGATCTGTCAGGTGGCTGAAGCCGATGCCACCGATGTCGACCGCGCCGTGAGGGCGGCGCGTTACGCTTTCGAACGCGGACCCTGGCGTAAGACCAGTGCCAGCGAACGCGGCCGGCTGCTGAACCGGCTGGCCGAGCTGATCGAGCGCCATGCCGACGAACTGGCGCGTCTGGAATCGCTCGATAACGGCAAACCGTACGCGGTGGCCGGCGCCGCCGACCTGCCGCTGACCATCGCCTGCTATCGCTACTACGCCGGCTGGGCGGACAAGGTGCAGGGACGCACCATCCCCGTCAACGGCGATTATTTCTGTTACACCCGCCTCGAACCGGTGGGTGTGGTGGGACAGATCATCCCCTGGAACTTCCCCCTGCTCATGCAGGCCTGGAAACTAGCCCCGGCGCTGGCCACCGGCAATACAGTGGTGATGAAGCCCGCCGAACAGACCCCGCTCACGGCGCTGCGCATAGGGGAACTGATTGTGGAAGCCGGCTTCCCGCCCGGAGTGGTGAACCTGCTGCCGGGGTACGGGCCAACCGCGGGCGCCGCCATCGCACGTCACATGGACGTGGATAAGGTCGCCTTCACTGGATCGACCGAAGTGGGAAAACTGGTGATGGAAGCCGCCGCCAAATCCAACCTCAAAAGGGTGACGCTGGAACTGGGCGGCAAGAGCCCCAACATCGTATTCGCGGACGCCGATCTCGACCAGGCCATCGAAGGCGCGCATTTCGCCCTGTTCTTCAACCAGGGCCAATGCTGCTGCGCGGGCTCGCGCCTGTTCGTGGAAGAGAAAGCCTACGACGAATTCGTGGAGCGCAGTACCGCCCGCGCCAAGCGCCGCAAGGTCGGCGATCCCTTCGACCCTGCCACCGAGCAGGGCCCGCAGGTGGACCAGGACCAGTACAACAAAGTGATGGGTTACATCGAACGCGGCAAGAAGGAGGGCGCTCGCCTGACGTGCGGCGGCGCAAGGTCGGGCGATCGCGGCTACTTCATTCAACCTACCGTATTTGCCGACGTGAAGGACGACATGGCTATCGCGAAGGAGGAGATCTTCGGCCCGGTGATGAGCATCATCAAGTTCCGCGACCTGGACGAAGTCGTCGAGCGCGCCAACCGCACCGAATACGGCCTGGCCGCTGCCGTGTGGACGCGCGATATCGGCAAGGCCCACGCCATTGCTAATAGCGTGCGGGCGGGAACGGTTTGGATCAACTGCTACGACGTGTTCGACGCTGCCGCCCCGTTTGGCGGCTTCAAACAATCGGGCATGGGCCGCGAACTCGGCGAATACGGCTTGCAGCAATACACCGAGGTCAAGACCGTTACCGTGAAGTTGTAGGGTCAGCGTGTGCCCCGCCGGTGCACGCCTCACAGTTGGATCAGCCGGTGGCTTACGAGGCTAACCCGGTCAATCCGGGTCGCCCGTCTCGCTGGTCGCCGGCTGTTCCAGCGATTCCACCAGCTCGCGCGCCTCGGCCTCGCGGTCGCGCGGCACCTGGATTCGGCACCACTTGTGCAGGAACGCGTCCACGCCTTGAACCAGCGTGGCGATCTGCCCCAGCACGAAGAACGGAATCCCCGCATCCTCCAGCAGGCCCTTTGCCAGGGCGGGTTGCATGCTGTCATTGGTTTCCAGCACCACTACCAGCCCGAGTGTCGGGTCGAAGGAGTCGGTTGGCTCCGGGGGCGCCCCGGCGAGCAGGGCAACGCGGCAGTCGGAGCACTTCGTGAACCCTTCGCGATATTCCACCAGGCATTCGGGGCAATACACGAATGGCACCTTCTGCCCAAGTGTAGCGCCGTTCGCTACAGCCGAATTCCGTGGTTAAGAAGCGGCCGCATCCACGGCCTCCAACCGGTGCATCTCCCCATACTGACGCGTGCCGCTCGCTAGAATGAGTGAGTTGCCGAGCCGCGACCGCCAGCGGTTGCGGTATGCGCGACTGTAATTGCGAAAGCGAGAGCTCAGTGAATAGTGTGTTGATCGTGGGAGGTGGGATCGTGGGGCTGGCCACGGCCTACCGGTTGAACGAGCGGTTCCCCGATGCCGTCATCACCCTCCTCGAAAAGGAATCGGAGGTGGGGCAGCACCAGACGGGCCATAACAGCGGGGTGCTGCATAGCGGCCTCTATTACAAGCCCGGGTCGGTGAAGGCTCGGCTGGCAGTGACCGGCATCCGCCAGATGGTAGCCTTCTGCCAGGAGAATCATGTCGCGCACGAAATCTGCGGCAAGCTGGTGGTGGCGGCGGACGAAAGCGAGGTTCCCCGCCTGCGCGATCTGGAGACGCGCGGCGCGGCCAACGGGCTCGATGGACTGCGTTGGCTGGCGCCCGAGGAAATGCACGAAATCGAACCTCACGTGGGCGGCGTCGCCGCACTGCGCGTGCCCCAGGAGGGCATCGTCGATTACCGCCAAGTCTGCGCCGCGCTGGTGGAAAGACTCGCGGCCGGCGGTGTCCATATTCAGACTGGGGCGCGCGTCGAACGGCTCCGGTATCAAGGTGGCAAGTGGGTAGCGCAAACACCGGCCGGAGATTTTCAGGCCGGGTTCCTGATCAACTGCGCGGGCCTCTATTCGGACCGGGTGGCGGCGCTTGCCGGCGAGCGCCGCCAGGTGCGCATCGTGCCATTCCGCGGCGAATACTTCAAGCTGCGCCCCCAGCGCCAATACCTGGTGCGAAACCTGATATACCCGGTGCCCGATCCGCGATTTCCGTTTCTGGGCGTACACTTCACGCGCCTGATCCACGGCGGTATCGAAGCCGGGCCGAACGCTGTGCTGGCAACCTCTCGCGAAGGATACCGCAAGACCGACTTTCGCCCCGGCGATTTGTTCGATGCGCTGAGCTACGGCGGTTTCTGGCGATTCTTGCGCCGTTATCCATCCATGTCCTGGTATGAATTGCGGCGGTCCTTCAGTCGCCGGATTTTCTGCCAGTCGCTGCGCCGGCTCGTGCCGGAAATCGAAGCCGGCGATTTGGCCACGGGCGGCTCCGGCGTTCGCGCTCAGGCGTTGTCGCCCGCAGGAGACATCATCCAGGATTTCCAGTTGATTGCCCGCCCCAAAGCGCTCCACGTGCTGAACGCTCCCAGCCCGGCCGCCACCGCGTCTCTCGCCATCGGCGCCGACATTGTGGCGATGGTGGCGGAACATATTGCCTGACGGCCGACTTTGCGGCCGCCGGCAAGTCCGAGCGGGCGCCGGTCAGCCGGGATTGTAACAAGCCTTTGGCGCAAGGGCGCGCCGCAATCGGCTCAGCGAGTCGCGGATCGGTTCCAATTCCCATTCCGAGCGGGTCACTCCGTCCCAGCGCGAAAGCACCTCGTGGTAGAGACGATGCAAAACCGCAACCAGCGCCGGATCCCGAAAGCCGTGTGCCGCTTCGTCGTCGATGATTTTGATGGCTTCGGCCGCGGTGAGAGCCGGTTTGTAGGGCCGCTCCCCGCGCAGAGCATCATAGATGTCCGCCATTTGCACGACTCGCGCCAGCAGCGGAATATTCTCGCCAGCCAGGCCGTCCGGATAGCCGGATCCGTCCCAGCGCTCATGATGATACCGGATGATGGGGATAACCGGGTCCAGGGTCTTCAAATGGCGGCAGATTTCAACCCCCCGGATGGAGTGGGTCTTCATGACTTCCCACTCTTCGGCATCAAGCCGGCCAGGCTTGAGCAGAATGCTGTCGGGAATGCCGACTTTCCCAATATCGTGCAGGTACGCTCCGCGGTACACACACAGTAGGTCCCGCCGGTCCAAACCGTAGACGATCCCCAGCGCAACGCTGAGAAAGGCGATCCTCTCGCAATGTCCCGCAGTTTGGCAATCACGCTGCTCGACCGCCTGCGCCAAAGCGAACAAAGTCGCTTCGGTCGGATCGACCAGCGCCTGATGGTAATCGCCGCGTAATTCCTCCAGACTTCGCCAACAGGTCAGAAACAGATCGTTCCAGCCCTGTCTAAGCCCGCTTCGAGTAGCCGTTCGCATACCTTTCGCATTTCTAACCTACATACACATGACATATATCGGCTCGAACCGGCAAAACAGGAGACCGCGAGGAAAGAAATTCATTCGTCTCGCACTTCATTGCTGCCGCGGGCATTTCAGGAGAATTTGCCGGTCTGCCCGCCACTAAATGGAACAGGAGCCTCCGCCTAGCGCGACGCGAGCGTCAAACTGCCCGGGCAGGCCAAGGATATGTCGAATCAACCGCTTAGGTTTTACTCCATACTGTCGTGGACGATCCTGTGCGCCGGCGCTTCCACTGCCCCGGTCTACACCATCGCCAGCATCGCCGGCTCCAATTCGCTCGGGGACGGCGGCCCAGCCATCGCCGCCCAGATTGGGACTATTCAAGGAGTCGCGGTCGATTTGTCCGGTAACGTTTATGTTTCCGATACCGATCACCAGCGCGTTCGCAAAATCGGGTCGGCGGGAACGATTTCGACCATTGCCGGAACCGGCGTCGCGGGCTATAGCGGCGATGGCGGCCCGGCGACCGCGGCCGAGCTAAACCTTCCGTACGGTCTGGCGGTGGATCTGGCCGGCGACGTGTATGTCGCCGACCTGGGCAATAACCGCGTGCGGAAGATTTCGCCGCAAGGGACGATCTCAACCGTGGCCGGCACTGGTACGGCAGGTTCGGCTGGCGATGGAGCCCCGGCGGTGAACGCGCAGTTGAACGCACCGCGCAACCTGCTGTTAGATGGTTTCGGCAACCTTTATATTTCCGAGTTCAGCGGGCACCGCGTGCGGAAGGTGACGGCCGGTGTGATTACGACTTTCGCCGGCACGGGAGTGGCCGGATTCCGCGGAGACGGCGGACTGGCGATTGCAGCCGAACTGGACTTCCCGTGCGGCCTGGCGACGGACGCCACCGGGGCGCTGTACGTGGCCGATTCCGGCAACCAGCGCGTGCGCAAGATTCTTGGTAGCGTGATCGGCACGGTGTTGGGCGGCGTTTCCGCCACCCAGTTGGCCACGCCCGTGGCGGTGGCCGTGGACCCGAGCCTCACGCTTTATGTTGCCGACGGCAGCGACACCGTTCACAGTTACAGCCAGGCCGGTGGCTGGAAAGTGGCAGCGGGCACCGGCACCGTAGGGTTCTCGGGCGATGGCGGCCCAGCCAGCCTGGCGACTTTGACTATGCCGCACGACCTGGCCTTCGACCTGGGCGGCGACCTGTTGCTGGCCGACGGCGACCGCGTTCGTGAAATCAACGGGCAGGGGGTAATCGAAACTGTGGCAGGCGACGATTACCTGCACGCGTTGGGGGACAACGGTCCTGCCCAAGACGCCATCCTGCTCAATCCGAACGCGGTGGCGCTCGATTCAGCGGGAAACCTGTACATTGCCGATTCGGGAACCAATCGGGTGCGGCACGTGCTGCCCTCGGGAGTGATTCAGACTTTGGCCGGAACCGGCAATGCCGGCTACAACGCAGATGGCGGAACGGCAGCGACGGCGGCTCTGAACGGTCCACTGGGAGTCGCGACCGGAGCGGGAGGCAGCATTGTCGTCGCCGACAGCGGCAATCAGCGGGTTCGGCTGATAGCGGCCAGCTTGCTGATCCAGACTGTGGCGGGAAGTGGCACGGCGGGACAAGGGCCGGCCGGGTTACCCGCCACCAATACCAACCTGGACGGTCCGGGCGGGGTTTGCAGCGATGGCGGGAACAACATTTATGTGGCCGATACGCTCAACAACCGGGTGCTGCGGATACCGGCTGGAGGGCTGACGGCGGCGGCCGCGGGGGCGGGTTTCTCGGCCGGCTATGGCGGCGACGGCGGCCCCGCCGCAGAAGCGAAACTGAACCAGCCGAGCACTTGCGCCGTGGACGTCTCCGGGAACCTGTTTATCGCCGACACCGGAAACAACGCCATCCGCGAGGTGACCACGGACGGCCAAATTCACACAGTGGCCGGGATCGGTACCGCCGGTAACAGCGGCGATGAAGGTCCTGCAACCGCCGCGACTCTAAACGCACCCTCCGGTGTGGCAGTGGACGCCTACGGCGACGTGTATATTGCCGATACCGGTAACGACCGGCTGCGAATGATTACGGCGGATGGCATTCTGCACACGATCGCCGGGCAGGGTACAGCGGGGTTCGGCGGCGATGGAGGGAGCGCGCTCGCGGCGCTGCTCAACGCTCCCGCCGGCTTGAGCCTGGATAGCTCCGGCAACGTCTACTTCGCCGATCGCGGCAACAACCGCGTGCGCATGCTGATTCCGGGAACGCCGGTGACGGCGGTTTCGCTGGCGCCGTCGGTATCGGTGGTGAATGCCGCCAGCCTGGCGCCCGGCAGCGTGGCGCCGGGCGAACTGGTGACCATCGCTGGCGACGGAATCGGTCCGGCCGTGGGAGTGTTTGGAACCATCGGCCCCAGCGGCTCGATGCCGACGGATTTGGGCGGCGTGGAAGTGGATTTCGACGGCGTGGCGGGTCCGCTGCTTTACGTCCAGGCCAGTCAGATCAACGCCCAGGTTCCGTACGCCGTATCGGGCCGCGGCATCACCCAAATCGAAGTGCAATACCAGGGACAGGTGGCGGGTTCGGCGCTGGAAACGGTGGCGCAGGCGGCGCCCGGACTGTTTCCAGTGGTGATCAACCAGGACGGCAGCATCAATTCGTCCGTTGTGCCGGCGCCCGCGGGCAGCGTGGTGACACTGTTCGGCACGGGCGAAGGACTCACCAACGGACCGAACCAGGCCGGGCTGGCCGCCGCCGCGCCTTACCCACAGCCGTTGCTCGGGGTGGGTGTATCTCTGGGGCAAACCAGTTTGCCGTTACCGTATGCCGGAAGCGCTCCGGGCGCGGTGGGGCTGCTGCAGGTAAACTGCACGCTGCCCGTCAACGCGTCGAGCGGGACGTACCCGTTGGTGTTGAGCGTGGGCAGTTTCCTTTCACCATCCGCGAGCCTCTGGATCAAATAAGTACGGCGCCAGCGGTTATGATGCGAGTGTGACGGCCTCGCGGGTGGCGTTGAGTATTGCCGGCTCCGACCCCAGCGGCGGGGCCGGAATTCAGGCGGATCTCAAGGTCTTTCATCAATTCGGCGTTTACGGCGAGGCGGTTCCGACGCTCATCACGGTACAGAACAGCGTGCGGTCGTCGCGCGTGGAGGTGCTGGGGGCGGAGTTGGTGGCCGAACAGATCGCGGCGGTGCTGGAAGATATACCACCTGACGCCGCCAAGACCGGGGCGCTGGGATCGGCGGCGATAGTGCGGGCAGTGGCGAAGGCCGCGCGCGGTTTCGCCTTCCCGCTGGTGGTCGATCCGGTCTTGACCGGGAAACACGGCCTGGCATTCGCCGATGGGGACACGTTATCAGCGTTGCGGAGCGAGCTGTTGCCCCTGGCCACGCTGCTGACACCGAACCTGGCGGAAGCCGAGGCGCTGACCGGGTTCGGAATCGCCACGCCCGAAGAGATGCGGCTGGCGGCGCGCGAGCTGATCCGGCTCGGCGCCCGGGCGGTGCTGATTAAAGGTGGACACCTGGCTGGCGAGCCGGTGGACATTGGTTTCGACGGTGTGAGCTTTCGCGAATTCGCTGGCGTTCGAATCGTCACCCGCCACACGCACGGTACGGGCTGCACGTACTCGGCGGCGATTACCGCCGGGCTGGCACGTGGCCTCCCTTTGTGGGAAGCAGTCGCGGCGGCACGCCGATTCGTCGAGGAGGCGATTCGCACCAACCCCGGATTCGGCCGCGGGAACGGCCCGCTGAATCACCACGCCGATGGCGGGTTGAAGTAACGTGCCGAGCGGTTTGGCTCTGGTATTCTGGAATTCCAATGACCAAGGTCGAAAAGCGGTTCCGGCTGTTGAAGCCACCCGATGAAGCCGCGCTGGCGCGCCTGGCCCAGGCTCACGCGCTCTACGGCATCCAGAAGTTGACGCTCGCGCCCAGCCTCGACACCCTGACGGTGGAATACGACGCCACGCGGCTCCGGTCGGCCGAAGTGGAATCGGCTCTGGCCGCGGCTGGAGTAGACGCCGGGCCGGAATAGCAAGAAAAGCCGGTCGAGTCGAAGATGCGCGCGAGCATTGCGCGTGAGGTACCTCTGGCCTCTCGGACACCCAGATGGCCCGCCATCCCGAGGATGACGTTCGAGCTCGCCAACCTAAGGTCAACGCGGTTCACTTAGCCCCGGTAGAGTCGAGGATGGGCGCGGGAAGCGGACATTGAGCGCCCGCCCTGTTTCCCATCCCGGCTCATCAAACCGGACGTGCCTCTTTCAGGCATCCGGCTTTCCGACTGGTTTCAT
>JBEKZL010000029.1:0-40179 GCA_049509915.1 Bryobacteraceae bacterium
ACCTCATTCCCGGTGAGGTGCCGGCCGATGGCGTGAGCATCAACGGCAACGCGCATTATCCGTACCAGTATACCGGAGCCTAAGGTCCCAGAGCTGTGTCACAAATCCAAATTTCGCCAAGACGCCTCCCAGTTGAACTCCTTTTCCAGCAAGGATCTGCCTGCCTCACCCAATGCCGACCGCTGTTCCGCCGAGCAACCCAACAGCCAGGAAACCTTCTCGCCAAAGGCGCCCGCGGAATCAGCCAGCCAAATGTTACATTCATTACAAACCGGCAAGCCTTCGGCTCCCAATGTGGTGGAAACCACGGGTAAGGCCGCCGCCCAGGCCTCCAGAATCTTGAGGCGGGTACCGCTGCCGGCCACCACCGGGACTACGGCTACCTCCGCCCGCGCCAGTTCCGCCAAGGCATCCTCAACAGGGCCGGTAAATTCTATCCGGTTGTCACCCGCAACCAGGTGGCGCACCGCGCCGGGGTTCTTCCCGACCAAACGCCACACCAGGCGCGGCCAACGCTTGCGCAGCCCGGGCCAAACCGTCCGGGCGAAAAACCGCACGGCGGAAATGTTGGGATGGTATTCCAGATTCCCGGAAAATACAATCACATGTTCTTTCGCCCGTACTGGTACCGGCCGCAGAGGAATACTGTTGGGATAGACCCGCAGCCGGGCGGCGGGCGCCAGTCGGGCGGCCTCGCCCCGGTCGGCTATCGATGTCACCAGTACCTCGCTGAAACGCGGCAGCCAGGCCGATTCCAGCCGCCGGGAAGCGCCGCCGAAAATTCGATGCGCCAACGCCAGGCCGGGGCTTTCCACCGCCGCGCAGCGCGCATGCAGCAGCGATTCGATGTTATGAAGGTTGAGCACCGTGCGCGCGCAGTGCGGCGCCAATACCTCCAGGTACGGTGCGCACCAGGAGTGCTCGATCATGCCCAGTTCATAGCGCCGGCTGCCAAGGCTCCGTGCCAGCGCTTCTTCCAAGCCGGCGAAGCGATCCACCAGCGGGGGCACCCGGCGCGCGAGGCGAACTGCGTTGCGGGCCACGCGAGCCGCCAGGTGCCGGCGGTGGGTGGGCAAATCGATCTCAACGACCCGCCTTACCAGACCCGCCGGCAGCGCCGCCGCGGCATCCGGCGCATCGGCTTCGCGGAACACCACCAGGTCCACCGCATAACGTTCGGCAAGGTAGTGAAGGAGCGAGGCCGTCCGCAGGGAGCCACCACCGGCTAGTGGATACGGTGCTTCGGGTGCCAGCATGATTGCGGCAGGTTTGGAGTTAGGGCCTGTCAGAAGTACCTTCTGTCCTGAGGACGGGCTTTTGGCCCGCGTCTGCCATCCTCTTGTAGAGTAGGTTTCCCACGATCTAATTCTCTCCTCTACAACCCGCTAATTTCGAAAACGTTCTATTGCCTCCAAATAAACTTCCCGGGTACGCAGCGCGGTGTGTTCCCAGGAGAACTCCGCCGCCCTCCCCAGCGACTTCTCGCGCCAGCGGGCGCGCCATTCAGGTTCGCTCGCCATCCGGCGCATAGCCTCCGCCAAGTCGTTGACGCCGGCAAAGTAGCAGGCGGCATCGCCGGCGGCTTCGGCGACCGGCGGAGACGCAATCACCGGCGCGCCGCACTGCATCGCCTCTAACACCGGCAGGCCAAATCCTTCGTAATGTGACGGATAGACAAGCGCAACCGCGCCCGAGTACAATCCTGCCAGTTGGTGGTCGGGCACTTCTCCGGCCAGCCGCAGGCCGGGTTCGGTCGCGATCACCGGGCCATCGGCGCGCCGCCGCCCGGCCAATACCAGGTCCACGGCCAGCCGGCGCCGCACCACGCGCCAGGCTTCGATCAGGGTCTCCAGGTTCTTGCGCGGCTCCAGTGTGCCGAGGAAAAGAAAATACGGCGCCGGGTCCGGTCGGCCCACCGGAGCCTCCACCGGCAAAAGCCAGGGCGCGGCGGCCTCCGCAATCGCCACCACCCGAGCCGGCTCCAGGCGCCATCGCTCCAGCACCTGGCGACGCACGCTTGGGGTTGGCACGATCACCATGGTGGCACAGCGGGCGCGCAGCAGCCAGGGCGTGCGCCGCCGAACCCGACCTGCGGCAGAGTGCCAGCGCGGATCCATCCATGGGGAAAGGTCGTGTAGGGTCATGACGCTGGGCCTTCGGGACAGGTACGGAACGGCGAAATCCGGCCCGTGAATCGCCTCCGCTCCCCAACGCGCCGCAGCCTGTTCGCAACCCCACAGCCACCAGCGCCGTTCGATGGCGCCGCGCGGCCCCGCGGCCCGCTCCAGATTAGGCGGCGCGCCGCCCGGCAGAGGAAACGGCTGGTCCGAAATCAGGGCGTAGCGGTCCTCGGGGAAGGCCCGCGCCAGCGCCAGGCTCAACTGCGCCGTGTACCGCGCCAGGCCGCCCGTTCCACTGGACAGGGAAGCCGCCTCGATGGCTACCCGCATAGTGGCTGGCCGGCTAACTTAGTACACAGCTTCATAAGTTCGCTAACGTATTTTCCGGACCACCGCTCCCTGGCGGTCGCGGTCCGGAAATGCGCGAAACCGAGCCGCGAGCGTCAGGGAGCGGTTTTCTCAATGGCACGCTTCGTTCGACCGGTGGCAGGCGAAAGCGCCTGCCCCACAATCACGAATGCATGCTACCGCACTGCGGCTCGGTTTCCATAGTTGCGGTCGTAGTATGACCGGTACGCACCGCTGCGTACCCGCGACACCCATTCGCTGTGGCCGCAATACCAGTCGATGGTGCGTTTCAAGCCGGTTTCGAAATCCACCCTTGGGTTCCAGCCGGTCTCCCGCTCCAGTTTCTTGCTCGACAGCGCGTAGCGGCGGTCATGCCCCGGCCGGTCCTTCACGTACTCGATCAGGCTCGGCGGCTTGCCGGTCGCTTCCAGCACCCGCTCCACCACTTCCAGGTTCGGCAGAGAGCGGTTGCCGCCGATATTGTAGATCTCGCCCGCGTGTCCTTTTTCGAGTACGGCACGAATGCCGCGGCAGTGGTCGTCCACGTACAACCAGTCGCGCACCTGCAGGCCGTCGCCGTAAACCGGCAGCTTCCGGTCCTCCAGCGCGTTGGCGATCATCAGGGGGATCAGCTTTTCCGGGAATTGGTAGGGCCCATAATTGTTGGACGCCCGGGTGATTACCACCGGCAGGTTGAAGGTGACGAAGTAGGAGCGGGCCAGCAGGTCCGAGGCCGCCTTCGACGCCGAATACGGGCTGGACGGATTGAGCGCAAACTCTTCGGTGGCTTCGAGCGGCGGCGCCAGGCTGCCGTAAACCTCGTCGGTGGAAACGTGTACGAACCTGCCGATGCCGCGACGCCTGGCCGTTTCGAGCAGCACGAAGGTGCCGCGAAAGTTGGTTTGGATGACTGGCTCCGGCGAAAGGATGCTGCGGTCGACGTGCGACTCCGCGGCGAAATGCACGATGGCGTCCGGACTTTGTTCTTCGACCAGCGAGTCCACCGCCGCGTTGTCCAGAATATCGCCCTGCACGAAGCGATAGCGATCCGGAAATGCCTCGGCCCCGGTCAGGTTTTCGAGGTTCCCGGCGTAGGTGAGTTTGTCCAGGTTGACCACTCGCCAGTCCGTCTCGGCCAATATCATCCGCACGAATGCCGAGCCGATAAAGCCGGCTCCGCCCGTTACCAGAAGGTTCATCGCGGCAGTGCCTACTTTCTCTGGGTCTCCCAATCGTAATTCACGGACGGATCGTTGTAGGGAATGCGGCCTTCGTCCTTCGGATCGTAGAAGCGGTCGGTCATGTAAACCAGCATAGCCGCCTCCTCGCCGATAATTTTGTAGCCGTGTCCCACTCCGGGCGGGATCAGCACCTGCCACGGCCGGAGAGGCCCCAGATAGAGGGTGTTGCGCCAGCCGAAAGTCTCCGAGCCCAGCCGGAAATCCACCAGCACCACTTGAAACAGGCCTTTGGCCGGCGTCCACCAATCCGTCTGCCTGAGGTGAAAGTGGAAGGCTTTGATCGAGCCCGGATAATTGAGCGCCGCCGAAACCTGGGTGGTTTCCGGCGGAAAATGGGCAGCCGGGCCGCGCCCCATCCGCTGCACCTCCAGGAAGTAGCCGCGATCGTCCGGGTAGACGGAAAACGGCGCCACTTTCACCCCCGCCATCAGGTGTGGCGATTCGGGCGAGCCGATTAGCGCCCCGATGCCTTTTTCGCAGACTGGGAGGGCGAGTTCAAGATCGCCGTAGGTGGCAAACGGCTCCGCCGCCGCGGGAACCGCCGCTTTGCCGGCCGTCAAACTTCCACCCCTGCCGGCCGCTTTACCGAATTAGCCACCAGGTTGGTGGCGCGCAGCAACGAATCGAAGGTTCCGGCGTCGGTCCACCAGCCTTCCAGAAACGAAAATGTCATCGAGCCCTCGCCGATATAGGCGTTATTGACGTCGGTAATTTCCAGTTCGCCGCGGTGCGACGGTACCAGCGTCTTGATCTTCTCAAAGACGCTGGCGTCGTACATATAAACACCGGTCACTGCGAAATTGGATTTCGGCCGCCTGGGCTTTTCCTCAATGCCCACAATCCGCCCGCCATCCACTTCGGCGACGCCGAAACGTTCCGCGTCAGGCACTTGCTTGAGGAGAATGTGAGCGCCACGTTCCTGTTTGCGAAACGCGTCGGCCGCGGGGCGAATGCTGCTTTCGATGATGTTGTCGCCCAGGATGACGCATATCTTGTGCCCGTCGGCGAAATGCTCGGCCAAAGCCAGCGCGTCGGCAATCCCGCCTTCGCCCTCCTGGTAGGTGTAATTGATGTGCTTCAGGCCAAATTCCTTGCCGTTGGCCAGCAGACGCAGGAAATCCCCCGAATTGCGCCCCCCCGTCACGATCATGATGTCAGTGATGCCCGCCTCGACCAGCGTCTGGATCGGGTAGTAAATCATGGGACGGTCGTAAATCGGCAGCAGGTGCTTGTTGGTGATTTTGGTCAGCGGGAATAAACGGCTGCCTGTTCCGCCCGCTAAGACAACGCCTTTCATAGTATTTTCATCATATCGCGGTGCGCCCTTATCGGACTGCCACGGTGGCATCTAAAACGGGGAAACCGCCGATCCTAAGTCCGAGGTTGACACCGCTCCCGGTGGGCGCCGTGTTGCTAATGAGAAGGTTGATCTGAACCACGCCCGCGACCAGGCCGGGAGCGGCGCCGGCATATACGACCTGGCCGTAAATCGCGCTCGCGGCTTGCACCAGGGTGGCAAAAGGCGGCGCGAGCGGCGTGATCGAGCCATCGGCCGGCGAAGGCGTCAAAGCTCCTGCTCCAGTCAGAAACAACTGAATCACCGAACCGCGCGCCGCAGGGTTCGCGGCGGAATTGACCGACCCATCCTGATTCAATGCCGCGGCCTGGCCCGAACCGCTGCCATCCAAGGTAAACAGCGCCGGCACTGCGGCCAGCACGTTCATGGTTGCCGGCCCAATTGTTTGGGTTGCGTTCTTCACGGTAATGGCCGCGGTTTGCCAGTCCAGTTCAAACGGCACCACCGCATTGATCTGCGTGGGCGACGTATATAGGATGGGCGCCGCCACGCCGTTGAAGAGAATCTGCGTGCGCGCGTCGAACCCGGTTCCGAAAACCGTGACGATCTCGCCCGGCGCCACGTCGTAGGTAGAGAAATAAGGATTCGTGCCGTTATTGAAATTGGCGGCATTGACCAGATTGGTGACCCACGGCGAGGCGGCCTGGCTGAAATCGATTTCGAAAATCCAGGCGTCGGACGCGCCCCCACCAAACGCGGGCTGAAACACGCCGGGCGTCGGAAAAGACAAAAAGCCGCCCGTGTTCTGGGCCACATGCACCGTGCGCTGGTTATCCAACGCGAACGGCCCGACCCCGGGCGAAGCCGCCAGCAGCGCGCCCGCATCGGCGCTCAGCACCAGCACCGGAGCGTTCCCGCCGGCGTACAAGTCGCCCCCGCTGTCCACGGCGACCTCGTTCCCTCCGCCATTCAAAAAGGTGGCGTAGACCACCGACCCGCTACCTCTGAATTTCACCGCAAACCCGACTCCGCCACTGCCGGGCGGGCTGTTCGTGCTGCCCGTGTAGGTCGGCTGCAAAACGTTCGGTGTGGTTGGAAAATCGGGCGACTGTGTTCCTCCGGTCACGTACACCGCCCCGGCGCTATCGGTGGTGATGGCCCAGCCTTGATCTACGCTGGAGCCGCCAAGGTAGGTGGAATAGAGCAAGTGCGAGAGCGTCGGGTCGAGTTCCGATACGAAGGCATCGCCATAACGCAGCGGCCCGAGGTCGATTTCACCGTGAAACGCCGGCTCAAAAGCGTTGGCGGTGACGGGAAAATTGGGCGAGACGGTCTGGCCGGTGAGCCACACATTGCCCTGCCCGTCCACGGCGATTGCGTGCGCATCGTCCGGGCCGTATCCGCCCAGGTAGGTGGCAGCCAGGACTGTACCCTGCGCGCTCACTTTCATCACGAAGGCGATGGGGCAGGTGTAGTAGAAGTTAATGCCCTTGCAATTCCCCGGCCCCAGCTGCGGCTGTTGCGGCTGATAGGCGCCCGCGGTGGTAGGTACCCCGGAGCTGGCGCTGCCGGCTGCGTAGACGTCGCCGCCCGGGTCGACCGCAATCATGAGCGCCGGTGCGCCCAGCGGCAATTGCCACAGAATCCGGCTGCCCGCGGCATCCACTTTGCAAATCAGGGTCACGCCGCTTCCGGTCGAAGCCAGCAGGTATACCTCGCCGGCCGCATCCACCGCCACTGCCTGCGCGGTCAGCCCCGCCATGCACACCGACCAGACCAGCCCGCTCCCGCCGGCATTCAATTTGGTGACGAACGCGCAGGCTTGCGACGGCGAAGGCACGCCGAAAGCCGTCGACGTCAGCGGAAAATCGGGTGAATTCGTCGATCCCGTCACATACGTGTTGCCGGCTATATCGACAGCCACTGCGACGCTGGTATCGTTGCCCGAGCCACCCAGATAGGTGGCGAAATCCACATGCGGCGACGCTGGAGTGCCCGACCACCCGCGAACTGTCAAAAACAGAAGCAGACTACCGGAACAGAACACTCTCACACTAATAAGACCCGCTGGGAGGCAAAAACACTACAGGCAAAGGGGACGGAGCATGGGCTTTTTGGCGATCAGCCATGCTCCCAAAATCAGTGCCTGGTAATGGGCTGGCGGCGCCCGTGGCGGATATGCAGTACACAAACCGTATCGCCGCTGATGGTGAATCGGTATACATGGGGTTTGCGACCGTAAAGCAGGTGCCGAACCTCAAAGGGGAACCGGCGTTTTCGGGTCCTCATACCCCTGCCGGACAGCTTCGACGGCCTCCCGATAATCGGCCTCTAATTCGAGATACGCGTCCAGAGCGTCGTCGAGCGCGTCGGCAACGTTCTGTCTGTGCCGCTGCGTATAGTCGTTTAATTGCGCCTTATGTTCCGGTCCGATGGGCACAACATCCATGACGCCTTTCAGCGTAGTGGTTCGAGCGGCTGCTGTTAACGGGCCAGTGCGGCGGAAACCGCCCAGAGGCGCGGCACCTTACGGGCGGCCAGAGGCAATTGTCCGTGCCCCGTGGCTTCTCACTCCACCGCCGGCCTTCAGCTGCGGCGTGCCGCGTGCCGGGAAGATCCCGGAACGGGCGGCGAACTTTTTTCCGAAGTTCCGTGACCGGCCGCGACTCGAACCCGTGGTGCGCGGATCTGGTCCTGCCGGGCAGCCTCCGCCATTTGCCGCGTAAGTACTGCGGCACGCTCCCCAGCCTTGAGAACCTGCTCCGCGCTATGGCGGTTGGGATCGGCTCGCTTGGTGCCGTCGACGATCAATTGACCGTAACCCAGGACGAGGGTCAATAGATTATTCAGCTCGTGAACTACCATTGCAGTCGTCGCCGGACTGCTGCGCGCGTCGACGCCTGAGGTTGGGATCTTTTCCTGTTTCGGCTTCATCGGCAACGATTCGCCTTAGTTTACTAACAAGCGTTTGGCAAAACAAGGACTTACCTCGCCTAACTCTGTGCGCAAACGAACGCACAGCGATCGTCTCCAGGCCAGCCACACTTCCGACGTTATCGAATCGCCATTCCATTCTCAGGCGGCCGGATTATATAGCTTAGTATAATCGTCCAGCAGGAGGGGATGCCATCAATGACGCGAAGAACACTTCTGGGAGCGGCGGCGGCCGGCGCTGCCGCGGCAGCCACAGGTTGGTCCGCCGTCCCGCTGTTCACCTTGCCGAAATTGCCCTATGCCTACGACGCGCTCGAGCCCTACATCGACGCCCAGACCATGCAGATCCACCACGACAAGCACCATCAAGCCTACGTTGATAACCTCAATAAGGCCGGAGCCGGCGAGCCATCGCTGGCCGGAATGACCGTGGAACAACTGCTGAGCAATCTCGACTCGCTGCCCGCGAACGTGCGAACCGCGGTTCGCAATCAGGGCGGCGGACACGCCAATCATTCGCTCTTCTGGCTGACACTGGCGCCCCCCTCCCAGAGTGGCAAACCCTCCGGCGCCCGCGCCGCAGCCCTGGATAAGAGCTTCGGCGGCACGGATAAATTCACCGACAAGCTGCGCGCGTCGGCCGCCAGCGTGTTCGGCAGCGTCTGGGCCTGGCTTTCGGTCGACGGCTCCGGCAGTCTGGTTCTGGATAACGCGGCCAATCAGGATACGCCCCTCATGGCTGGACGCAAGCCGCTGCTCGGCATCGACGTCTGGGAACACGCCTACTACCTGAAATACCAGAACCGCCGTCCCGAGTATCTGGCCGCCATCGTGCACCTCATCAACTGGGATTTTCTCTCCCATCGCTACGATGAGTTCACTCGCTAAGCGTTCCGGGGCGCTGCCGCAAGGAGCGGTGAAAGACCTGGTCAATCTCCCAGCAGCTTCTCGATGGCCCGGCTCAACTGGCTCGGTTTGGTCGAGGGAGCAAAGCGGTCCACCACCTTGCCGTCGCGAGCCACCAGGAACTTGGTGAAGTTCCACTTGATGTCGGAGCCCAGCCACCCGCCGCACTCGTTCTTGAGATACCGGTACAGCGGATGCGCGTCCCGGCCGTTGACCTCGATTTTGGAAAACATGGGGAAGGAGACGCCGAACTTGGTGGAGCAGAATTGCGCGATTTCGCCGTCGCTCCCCGGCTCCTGGCCGCCGAACTGGTTGGAGGGAAAGCCGAGGACCACCAACCCCCGCTCACCGTACGTCTTGTGTAGCTCTTCCAACCCCCGGTATTGCGGCGTAAACCCGCACCGGCTGGCAACATTCACAATCAGCAGAACTTTGTCCCGATATTCAGCGAGGCTGGTTTCGCGTCCCTCGATGGTACGGACCGGTATTCCATAAATATCGTCCGCCCCAGTCCGTGCGCCGGCGTGTGGCATCGCTTGCACCTCCCGCTCCTTATTATCTCCCGAGCCGCGACGCCCGGCCTGCATCAAGAAAACGGCACTTTCCGCCGATATGGAGTGGTATGAGCTTGCGATACCCCCATCGCACCGGTGGCTATCCCGGAGAGCGACACACCGACGCTGTTTCCGGAACTAGCGTATGACGACCGCCGCCAGCGCCACCTGCGCGCGCCTGAAAGCCCAAGTGCGCCCTTTCCGCCCGGTTGCGGCGCAGTTATTGCGAATGGTCGGCGACTTGTCCATTCCGTTCCGCAAAATCGCCGCCCTGGTCCAGACCGATCCCGTGTTGTCCATGGAATTGCTTAAGATCGCTAACTCTCCGTTGTTTCCAGGGCGCGTGGAAATCGTGAGCGTGTTGCAGGCGATCGCTTTCATAGGCTCGGACATGGTCAGCTCCCTGGTGGCGACCACCTGCCTCAAGTCCATGGTGGGCAGCCGTTCCAGCCCCTTTACCCTGGCTTGCTGGCGCCACAACCTGGCTACCGCCCTCATCTGCCAGCGGCTGTCGGACGCGGTGGGAGTTCCGGAGTCGAACGGCTACACCGCCGGCCTGGTTCACGATGTCGGACAACTTGCGCTGCTCACGGTGTATTCGACGTATGAACAAAGCCTGGCCGCCGCCGGAGAGCGCGAAATCCGCCTGATGGAGCTGGAGCGGGAGCTATTCGAGCTGGACCACGCAGAGGCCGGGAGCTGGCTGCTAAGAGAGTGGAACTTTCCGGTCGAACTGCAAAACGTCGCCGCCAGACACGAAAATCCCCCAGAGGCACGGGCCGAGGACGGGGCCCTCATCCGCCTGGTCCACGCCGGGTCCGCCATGGCCGACCTGATGGGCATGTCCCTGCTGACGTCGCCACTGTGCCAGGATCTCGCCCAAATCGCCGGCGTGCTTCCCGAGGCGAGTTGCGACCTTACCGCGCAGAGTTTTCGGGAGCTTGCCGATAGCGTGGCGATCAAAATCAACGGGGTCGAACAGTGCCTCGGCCTCGGATAAACCAGCTCGTTGCCTTGACCGCGCCGGGGTTTGCTGTTAGGGTCTAAAGATGCCGCTATCGGCCCGCAACAAACTGCCGGGTGTAATTGAAGAAGTCCAACTTGGCGCCATCATGGCCAGGGTACTCGTCAGGGTGGGAGACAACATCGTCGAAAGCGTGATCACCCGGGCCAGCGCCGAAGAGCTGAAGCTTGCCAAGGGCGATTCGGTCCGCGTGGTGATTAAGTCCACCGAGGCAATGATCGAGAAGGCCTAACCGACGGCTCGGAGGAACGCCGAACTGTCCGGACCGCGTGATTTCCGCGAACCGGGCGCCCACGGAGTGCGTATGTTAATTTGAAATGCTACGCGACGCATTCACGGGTTTGTGGGGGTTGTATGCGGTGGTATGGACCGTGGCCGCCTTTGGTTCCAAGCGCGCCGTCCGGCGGCAATCGGCAAAAAGCACAATTCTCCACAGCCTTCTCGTCACACTCGGCTTTCTGCTGATCTTCCAGCCCTGGCGCCTGGGCCGGTTGAACGTCCGCTTCGTTCCGGACACGCCAAGCACCGCCATTTGCGGCCTCGCCATCGCCGTGGCCGGCATAGGCCTGGCATTTTGGGCTCGTTTTACCCTCGGCGGCAACTGGAGCAGTACGGTTACCATCAAGGAAGATCACCGGCTGATCCGGAGCGGCCCCTATCGGATGGTGCGCCACCCGATTTATTCCGGCATTCTTCTGGCGGCTCTGGGCACCGCCATCGGCTATGGAACGGTGCCCTGCCTGATTGGTCTCGCCATTGCCTCATTCCACTTCTGCACCAAGTGGAGGCTGGAAGAACGGTTCATGGAGCGGCAGTTCGGGGCGCAATACATTGAGTACCGGCGCGAAGTCAAAGCCCTCATCCCGGGCCTGCTCTGAATTTCACGCGGCGCCTTCGGCGGCAATGGCTGCTTCGATTCGGTCCATCAGGCAGTGAACCAGAAACTGATGGCCCTCCTGAGCCCGCGCCGTCTTCGCATGCCGAACCACCAAAGCACAGCCGGCCAGTTCCCTGGCGCGCCCTCCGTCGCTGCCGAGCAAGGCAATCGACCGCATTCCCAGGTTCCCGGCCGCTTCCAGTGCGGCCAGAACGTTGGGCGAGTTGCCGCTGGTGCTAAAAGCGACCAGAAGATCGCCCGGCAACCCAAGCGCGGCGATCTGCCGGGCGAAAACCCGTTGGTAGTCGAAATCGTTGCCGATGCAGGTCAGGACCGAAGCGTCGGCCGCCAGGGCGATAGCCGGGAGCGCGCGCCGGTTGACGGTATACCGCCCCACCAGTTCCCCCGCCAGGTGCTGGGCTTCCGCCGCGCTCCCTCCGTTACCGCAAAGCAGCAGCTTGTGCCCGGTCGCGAGCGTCTCCACGCACCACGCCGCGGCCACATCCACCGCCGGTTCCAGCTCTCTCAACGATTCCAGCACTTGGAGTGCCTCGTCTATGGTCTGCCCGTACGTGCTCATGTTATTCAGTGTGAGCCGTGAAAAAACAAAATTCGAGGCGTCCTATTCTTCCAGTACGTTGACCTCTCGAAATGTCCCGCTGTGCGGGTCGAACCAAAGCGTCTTGATTTCGTAAGGCCGGAAAGTGCCCGACCACGATTTTCCCAAAAACCTCAAATCGATCCGTGCGGGCGTGCTCTGGCCGGAGCTTTCATAAGCTCTCAAAACCAGGCCGTCGCCGGCCTCCGCCCGTTTGATGGCTGTCACGATCACATTGCGCGGGCTTGCGGCCAGAAAGGAATCCGACGTGGCGCGCGACCCGGCGTGTATGCCCTGGTAGATGACCGGCTGCGGCGTGGTGAACTCTTCGGCGACGCGCTCGACGCCGGCGTCCCGCCAGCTTCCCCGATGGGGCGCCAGCAGCATGCGAAACGTCTGCGCGCCTTGGTCCTGCCATTGGATCGGCTGGCTCAAATCCAGTTGGCGCGGAAAGTGATGCGCATACGGAGCGCCGCGCACCACCGAAAGCCGCAGGTCGCTGCCACTCACGCTGTACCCGTACTTGGCGTCGTTCACCAGCGCCAGACCGTAGACGCCGCCGGCGCGAGTCCCGCTGACGTCGAGCCAGCGCTGCCCCGGCTCCTCGTCCCCGTTCGGCTCGCGCACGATGTTCCCGTAGGCGATCTCATAGGTGGCGCGAGGCGCGGCGACGGCCACGGGGAAGCTGAATTTCAGCATCTTGCGCTGCTCGTGCCAGTCGAGCCAAACCCGCGCTTCCAGCAGCGGACTGCCGGCGTAGAGAATCCACTCGATGGCCAGCGTCGAGTGGCCATACCTGGTTTCGACGCGCATCCGCGCGCGCAGCGGCCCTTTTTCGATCATGGTGACAGCCGCATCGGCGAATGCGCCAACCTGCTTGTCGTAAGCCTTTACGTCGTGGCTCCAGGTGTCGCTGGCGTCGTCAAGAACCATCGCGGCCGCCCCGCCAGCTTCGAAAACCTCCGCCCCGGCCGTTTTATCCAGGATCCCAATGCGCCCGTCGGGCGAAGCTGTTACGCGGAGATATTGGTTCTCGATCGAACTCGCTTCCGTGCGCAAGTCCGGCGCAGTGGCCGGCTCACCGGCATCCTTGCGGATGCGAATCTGGCGATAGCCGAACGGCGGCAAGTTGGTTCGAAAGACCAGGCGCTTACGGTCGCCGGTCACCGTCGAGCCGGCGATCCACTGGTGCGGCAGCGCATGCCCGCCGTCGTCTTCCACCCGCGCCTCCCGGGGCGCCCAGCTCAAATCGTATTCCAGGTTGGAAGTTGCTTCCCACGGGTGCAGGTTGAATGCCAGCAGATATTGAGAATCGGGGTCCGTCGCCGGCACGCTCCATTCCAGCTTCTGCAGCGCCAGATCGAGAGCCCTTTCCGCCACTGCCCGCGCGTAGCCGTAACCGGCCGGCGCCGTGGTTTGGTAATGTTCCGGCAGCGCCGTGCCCGCCATGCTGTCGTGAAACTGCAAAAACAGAATTTTCTTCCACGCCGCGGTGAACTCGTCCTTTGGATATTGGGCGCCCCAGGCCAGCGCGCCGATGGCCGCCAGCTTCTCGGCCGAAAGCATGGCGATTTCGGTACTTCGGTTGGCCTTCTTCATCGCCGATTCGGCCGTATAGCAGCCCACCGAATGATGCTGCAAATCCCCCGTCACCACCGGCACGTTTTCGAGCGGCCCTTGCCGCACTTCGGCGAAATACTTCTCCGGCGTGCTGTAGACAATCTGGGGCGCGCCCGGCTGCTTCTGAATCTCCGCGATTGAGGCCAGGTTGACTTTGGTGGCCCCGCCGCCATGATCTCCCGCTCCGTAGAAAGCCATCAAGGCTTTCTCCGGCGGCTTCAGGTCGCGCAGAACCTGCTCCAGGCGTCCTCGCACCGGGTCGGTATCGTTGTAGCTGATCGGAATGCGATAGGCCATCACGCGCGTGCCGTCCGGCGCTTCCCACCAGAACAGGTTTGCCGGCAGCGTCTTCTCCCGCGGCATCGGGCGCATGAAAACGTACTCGTTCATTCCCTGCAATTTCAGAATCTGCGGCAGCGTTCCAGGATGTCCGAAGGAATCGGGATTGTAGGCCACCTTGGCCGCGCGGCCGAGCAGCCGGCGCAAAGTGAGCTGGCCGTAGAGCCCCTGCCGCACCAGCGATTCCCCGCCCGGTATGTTCACGTCCGGCTCGACCCACCATCCGCCCACCAGGCCCCATCGGCCCTGCTCCACGCGCTGCCGAATCTCCCGCAACATGTCCGGATCGTTTTCCGCCACCCATTCGTAGAACTGCGCCGAGCTGGCGGTGAAGGCGAAGTCCGGATTCTCTTTCATCCGGTCCAGCGCGGACCGGAAGGTGCTGTGCACTACCGCCAGTCCTTCACGCCACGGCCACAGCCAGACCGGATCGATGTGGGCCTGGCCGATCATGTGAAACCGGTAGCCGCCCGCATCCGCCGGCCACGGAGCGGAATTCTGGGCCGCAAGCCAGGGTTCCAGTGCAATCATCGCCAACGGCGCCAATATGAAATTCGACGGTTTCATCAAATTGCAGTATACTCGCCTGCCGCGCTAAACAGGTCCGATAAATGGAATTCACGCCAGCCTCCGCGAAGCCTTGCGCCGCAACCTGCCATTGGGTACATTGAAGCCTGCGCAATCGCCTATGAAGATCCTAGCGTTTCTACTCGTGTTTTCCGGCGTGGTTCAGTGTGCCGTCAAGGTTGAGAAAATCGCTTACAAAGGCTGGCCCAACTGTTACCGGGTGAGCAATGGAGAAGTGGAACTGGTAGTCACCGCGGACGTCGGACCGCGCGTGATCCGCTACGGCTTCGTCGGCGGCCAAAATCTCTTTAAGGAGTTTACCGAGCAGCTCGGCAAGACCGGCGAAGCCGAATTCCAGCTGCGCGGCGGCGCCCGCGTCTGGAAGGCGCCCGAGGACCCTATCGCCACCTGGGCTCCCGATAACCAGCCCGTGGAAATTCAAGTTACCCCCGACGGCCTCACGGCGCGCGAGCCCATCGAGCCGCTCACCCGGCTGCAAAAAGAAATCTCGATTCACCTGGCACCCGCGGGCACCGAGGTCACCCTGGTCCATCGCATCGCCAATCACTCGCTGTTCCCGCTGGAGTTTTCGGTGTGGGCAATGAGCATGATGGCCCAGGGCGGGGAAGTGATCACCGGCTTTCCTCCCCGCGGCACCCATCCCAAGGACCTGGCGGCTACCAACCCGCTGGTGATGTGGGCTTACTCCGACCTCTCCGACCCGCGCTGGAAGTTCACCCGGAAATACATGATGCTGCGCCAGGGAGATCCCAATAATGCGGGCCCGCAGAAGCTTGGCATGTTCAATCCCAACACCTGGGCGGTCTACGTGCTGAACGGCGAAGCCTTCGTCAAACAGGCCCAGGCCGACCCGGCCAAGACCTATCCGGATTTCGGCTGCGCTTTCGAAACCTTCACCAGCAACGAATTTCTGGAGATCGAAACCCTGGGCCCGCTAACGAAAGCGCAACCCGGCCAAACCCTGGAACACGTCGAGCACTGGAGCCTCGGCCGCAATATTCGGCTTTCCGAATTCAGCGACGCCGAGCTCGATCGGGTTATCCTGCCGCTGGTGCAGAAGCTTCCGTTTCGGTAGGCAAGCCGCTTGTGAAGTTCGACAGACCGCTCCCCGGCGGTCGCGGCTCGGTTTCGCGCGTTTCCGAGCCGCGACCGCGAGGGAGCGGTTGCACGATTCGGGACCCTAATTGCGTAACCGGGTGCTTAGCGAGCGCTGCTGGCCCGCCGCCGCAGCGTCAGACCGGCTCCCAGCAGGATGACGATGAGGGCCGCGTCCACCGCGTATCGCATGGTTTCGCTCGGGTGCAAGGCGCGGACTGAAAACGGGTCTTCCAATATCATGTCGCCGCTCACTTTGCACAGGATCGCCACGCCCAGGTACACCGTCACCGGGTAGCGGTTGAGCAGGACGGCAAGCAGGTTGCTCGACATCACCACGAACGGGATGCTGACCGCCAGGCCGAAAGCGATCAGCCAGATATTACCGTGGGAGGCTCCGGCGATGGCCAGCACGTTATCGGTGGACATGGTGAGATCGGCGAAAATCACGTACCAGATGGCCTGCGCCAACCGGCCGGCAGCGGGCGCAGCTTCCGGCGGGTCGTTGGCGTCGCGCATCACTTTCCATGCGATCCACAAAATCAACAAGCCGCCGGCCAGCTTCAGAAATCGCAGGTAGAGTAACTGCGCCGCGGCAAACGTCAGGCCCACGCGCAGAACGACCGCGCCGGCGGCGCCCAGCGACGAAGCGATGTGCCGTTCGCGCGTGGGCAACGCGCGCACGGCCATGGCGATGACCAGGGCATTGTCGCCGGCCAGCAGCAGGTCGATCAGAATCAGAGAGAAGCCTTGTAGCAGGAACTGGGGCAGGCTCATGCGCGGATCGGCCTTATCCACTTTTTCAGCCGGCGGAAAAAGCGCGCGGCGATGGCGGCATCCTGCCCGATGCGCGCTTTCAGTTCCTCGGGCGAGGGGAAGCGCCGTTCTTCGCGCACGCGCTTCAGGAACTCGACGGCAATGCGCCTGGGCGGGTCGCCCAAGAAATCGTCCAACAGGTAAGTCTCGATGCTGAGCTCGCCGCTCTCGCCAAACGTGGGACGGTAGCCGACGTTGGTGAGGGAGTTCCAGCGGCGCGCGCCGTCCAGATCGCGCGTGCGCGTCAGGTATACGCCGCTGGCGGGAATCAAGGCCGCCGGAGTGGCCAGGTTCAGGGTGGGCACGGTTTGGCGGGAACCCACGCCGCGCCCGCTCACCACTTCGCCTTCCAGCGCGTAGGGGCGCTTGAGGTAACGCGCGGCTGCGGCGACGTTTCCCCGGCGAATCAAATCGCGAATGGCACTCGAGGATACCAGATGGCCGCGGCAGGTGACCGCGTCCACGATCTCCACCGTGAAGCCCAGCGTCTCGCCCAGCGCGCGCAGTACCGCCGTGTTGCCCGATTGGTTGCGGCCGAAGCAAAAATTTTCACCCACCAATACGGCGCGGGTGCCCAGCCGCTCCACCAGCAATTGACGAACGAACTCGTGCGGCGAAAGTCCGGCCACGGAGCGATCGAACGGCAGGATGAGCGCCTGTTCGATGCCCTCCCCGGCCATCAGGGCCACGCGTTCGCTGGGCGAAGTCAGCAGCTGCGGCGCGCGCTGCGGCGCGACTACCGAGGTGGGGTGCGGATCGAAAGTGAGCACGGAAGGGCGCCAACCGTTGGCCGCGGCCAATTCCCGCACCCGCTTCAGAATCCGGCGATGCCCCAGGTGGACGCCGTCGAAATTGCCGATGGTGATAGCGCTGGGACCGAAATCCGCGGGAACTTCCGCCAGGCTGCGAAAAATCCGCATGGATTAGCGCGTTTCCTCCACCAGGATTTCCAGCCCGTCGTAGGCCAGCCGCACGTGCGGCGGCAACATGCTTTCGGCGCGCGCGTGGCCCAGGTCGTGGCAAATGTGCGTGAAAAAGGTGCGGCGCGGCGCCAGCCGTTCGACGACTTTGAGCGACCGCTCCACGGTGGAGTGCGTCGGGTGAGGCTTGTAGCGGAGCGCGTCCAGAAAGAGCACGTCGAGGCCGCGCAGCCGCTCGAGCGAAGTTTCCGGGATGTCGCTGTGATCGGTCAGATATGCGGCCGCGCCGAAGCGAAACCCGAGAATCGTCTGCGTGCCATGGAGCACGGGAACCGGCAGAAACTCCAGGCCGAATACGTTCACGGCCGCGCCATCCAGCAGCTTGACGTCGAGCTGCGGAATGCTCGATTCCTTCTTGCCCCCATCGAACACATATTCGAAGCACCTCTGAATGGCCGCCATGGTGGGCGCGGTGGCATAGATCGGAATGCGTTCCTTCTGGCGGAAATTGAAGGGGCGCACGTCGTCGAGGCCCATGATGTGGTCCGCGTGGGAGTGGGTGAAGAGGATGGCGTCCACGCGATCGATGCCCGCGCGCAGAGCTTGAAGGCGAAAGTCCGGGCCGGTGTCGATCACCACGTTATGGCCCCCGTAGCTGACCAGAATCGAGGGCCGCAGGCGGTTGTCGCGAGGATCGGCGGAACTGCAGACGGCGCAGTGGCAGCCGATCGTCGGCACGCCCACACTGGTGCCGGAGCCGAGGACAGTGATCTTCAACGGCGCCATTCAGGCTTTCTGCGCCTGGGCCGCCTCGTCTGAAACCTGCACGAAGCGGAAGCGCAGTTCGGTGAGGCTGTTCTCCAGCAGGCGCCGTTCCTCGATGGTCAGGTTCCCCTTGGTTTTCTCCATCAGGACCGCCATCATATCGATACTGTGGCGGGCCAGGTCCAGGTCCGGCTCGGCTTTTTCTTCCTGGCCGAATGTGACCAGCCCCAGTTGCATTTCCGCCTGGGCGCGCAGTGACAGCACCAGGAACGTAAACGTTGCCGGCGGCAACACAGGCCGCTCCGCGGTAGTGGTTTGAGTATCCGGTTCGCTCATCGTCATTATTCTACCGTGGGACGGGCTCTTCGCTCGCCCTCGCGGGCCGGCAGGCCGCCGCCAAGCCCGCCTCGGGATAGATTGAGGCGACGATCCCTCTTATCGCGACAATCGCCTGCTATGCACGGTTTTGTCGGGGAAAGTCCCGATCGCATGACTGGACTCTTCGATACATTCCGGTACTACTCCGGACGAAACACGTAAGAATTCCTGGGGATAACAGATATGCTTGATGAGCCGGGAAGCCAGGAATGGGAGTCCCGGATTGTACGAGACTCAGTCGATGCTTGACCCGCTGAACCGCGGAGTGCAGATAAGTGGGCGGCAGATTGGGTAGAAAAGAGGACTATGCCAACCCCCGTTTCAATCATTACCGGCCTTAGCGGCGCTATCGGGTGCGATTTTCAGTCCGCTCTCAATACGCTGATCTATGTCGAATACGGAGGCTCGCTTTCGTCGTTGAATCTGGCCGCCCCGGCCCACACGGTCCTGGGCAGCGGTTACACGAATCCGGAGGACGTGGAACTCAGCCAGGATGGAGTTCACGCCTACGTTGACGAGCGCTCGGGCGACCTCGTCAGAGTCAGCCTGACCAGTGCGAGTCGGTCTGCTGCCACTGTTATTGTGTCGGGTATGACCGCCCCCCAGCAGATTGCTATGGACGAAGCTCACAATGCAGCCTATGTGGTGGAGTATGCGGCCGCCGGCAACCTATACCGGATCAACCTGACGACCGGCGTAAAGACGTCAATCATTTCAACCCTGAACTTCGCAGTCGGCCTGGTGCTCAGTGCGGATCTTCAGTACGCCTATATCAGTGAGCAGACCACAGGGCCGGATAAGGGCCGGGTGAGCCGTTTCAGTTTGAGCGGCGGCGCCCGCACACCCCTTGTTACGGGCCTCACCGCTCCCTTTTTCCTGACATGGGCGGACGCCGCGCAGACCACTCTCCTTGTGCCGCAGCGCGACCCGGTCAACAGCATCACCAGCATCGTCGTCGCCACTTCCACCGCGACCGTGATTGCCAGCGGAGTACCCGACATGCCGTCGAGCGTCGCCATGGTAAATCCGGGAAGCATGCTCATCTGTTCGAATACGGAAATCTCGAATCTCAACTTCCAGGCCTTCACGGGCCCGCTCGTAATGGGCATTGGAAACATCCCGTACAACGCGGTTAATAGCGCCGGGTTCCCCACGCCCGTGACGACTCCGCTGACTCCATTCGGCGGGGCCCTGCCATTGATGGTGGACTATCAGGCCGCCGATACCGCCGGCGCCTCCTGGTACTGCATTCGGATAGACGGTGTGGTTCGCACCGATGCCTACACCGACGACTACTTCATTAGCGGCACGGGATACGTTCCGAAAACCACCACCCCGGCCGTCGTTTTCCCGACTCAACCGGGCGTCTATTACTATCCGGTACACCCGGTGAGCGAGTTCTTCGACTGGTTGAACCCGGCCCTCGGCAGCCTGATCGATTCGACGAATCTTACGTCCAACGC
The DNA here is from genome assembly GCA_049509915.1 of Bryobacteraceae bacterium. Classification (GTDB taxonomy): domain Bacteria; phylum Acidobacteriota; class Terriglobia; order Bryobacterales; family Bryobacteraceae; genus JBEKYD01. Next base: position 19,884 of record JBEKZL010000029.1, read on the forward strand.
AAAGCACACGATCGTGGTGAGTTTTGTAAACGCGACCGGTGCGCTGGTCGCAACCAGTACGCCGCTGACGATTCTGGTGGACAACAATCCGTGCGTCGCCGGGCTCGGGGCGCCTTCGATCGGCAGCGCTGTTGCCAATAGCTGCGGACTTCTGCTCTACCCGGCGCCCACCAATACAGTGAGCATGGGGATAACTGCCACCCAGCCGCAAAACTTTGCGACCTATTCATTTAGTGTCATCCGGGGTGTCCCTGGAGCGGTAGCTGCATCGGCCAGCGGACCGGTTCCCGCTCCATCCCCGATAACGGAAACCGTGAGCGCGCTGTTGGGACCATGCGCCCCGGCTCCGGGGATCGCTGCCTTCGCTGAGTCTGTATACGTTGCCGCGTCGGCCACCAATGGCTGGTCGCGTCAGAGCCAATACGACGCTTCGGACACACAGGCCTTCGTCCTCGTACCGGAGACGGCATAATGGCCGTCTTTCGGCCTGAACGAGTCACTTGTCCCGATCGGCGATAGCACGTCAACTTAGTAATCCATTTCGGAATTGCGGCCGCATCATGAGCAACCGCCCTCTTGCGGTCGCGGCTCGGTTGCGCGCGTTTCCGAGCCGCGACTGGTAGGGAGTGGTTGCCGGAAATATGTGCCTGGACGTTGAGTCATTCTTGAGCGAGCCGGTAGAGTCGGTGGCCGACGAAGAACAACCAAGCGGTGGCAAAGAGGGCATTGCCGATTATGGTCAGACTGAGACCCGTTAGCGAAGCGATCCCCAGAACGCCTGTGGCCAAACCCAGGTAGGCCGTAGTCTTACTGAAGGGGCTCCTCAGCATCACGAAGCCGGTCACGAGGATTCCGGACGAGAGAGTCACTATTGCATACACGATTTCCAGCGGGCAGGACAGAATTGCGGCCGCATAGTCGGCGGCGGCGACGTAACCTGCCCGCTGAGCTTCATCGGCAGCTTTTAAGTATTCACGGTAGAGAGTCAAAATCGAGGCATAATGCGACCAGGTGATCGCCAAATCCAAGACGATGAAGAGCCCGACAAATGCGTTCGCCAGCAGCGTCGCGTTTTTGTTGATACCTTTCAGTGACAGGTAAAGGGCGAGCGCGACAGGCACGAAGAGAAAGTCCGTAAAGACGGAGAGGGCAAGAATCGTCCACCAGAACGATGTCTTCCCAGCAAGATAGTTAAACCAAGCCTGGCCGCTACCGTTCGGGGGAGCTCCGACATGGGCATACAAGGGGATAATTGCGACGTAGCAGGCGCCCAGGACGAGTGCGGCGAGGCCACCCACTCGATACCACCGTTTCCGATCCACGGCTTCGTTCGTCGTCTCGACGCTCATTGACGCTCCCACGCCTAAGTGAGTGTAGCAGGCTGCCGAGAACGGCATCGCCGCTACGACGGCCTTAGACAGGTCAGGCGGATCGCCCGGCCCGGCTAGCGCACGGCTTCATCGACGTGCAGTTTGGCCAGTGGGCCGACCAGGCGTATTTCGCGAGTACCGTTGGAAAGGATCACCAGCAGGCGGCCATCGTCCTGTACGCTGCCGTGGCCGGTGTAGGTTTCGTCCTCGGCGCGCAGGCTGAGACTAGTGAGGATGAGTCCGCTGGGCGACCACGCCAGAGTGAAAGTTCCGCTCGAATGCCGCCATGGCCCCTCGCCAAAATCAAGGGCGGTACCGGTGAAGGAGCCATCGGCTTTCAAGTTGGCCAACAACTGGGCGCCGGTCCCGGCCGTTTCGAGGGTGCCGTCGGCGTCGAGCTTGCCGGATTGCCATCCCAGCCCTTTCACTCGCGCGGCGAGGCGGTACGCGGGACGCGGGCCGGCCAGGTTGGCCAGCAGGGTTCCGGTGACGGAGGCGCCATTGATTTTTGCGGTCAAGTTGTCGAGAGCGACGCGGGAAGCGTTCCACACCAGGTGCGCGCGAACCCCGGCCAGGGGTACGCCGGCCACGTCCAGGCGGACGATCTCGACGGTGCCCTCCAGGCCGCGCTGCCGCAGCCAATCGGGGAGGGCGGTGCGTCCGAAGGCGCGCGCGATCAGGCCGGGGACATGGCGCAAGGTGGGAGCGAGCTCCCGGTCCAGCTCGGCGGCGGGCCAATCCGTGGCGCGAAGGCGGAGGCGATGCGGACGGGACGCCCCCGGCTCATAGCGGTATTCTCCGCCGAAGGCGAGTTTGCCGGCGCGCCCATCGATATGGTCGATGACGAGATGCGCGCCGTCGATGGCGGCGTGGGCCGCGATCAATTCCACCGGATCGGCCAGGCCGGGTACGGCAACCCGGGCGTGTTTGACTTCAAGATCGCCGGACCACACCGACGAAGGGGCCCGCTGCGCGCTCGCCTGGGAGCTTTCCCGGTGGTAGTGCAATTGGCCGCTCCATTGGCCGGAGGCCAATTGTTCGAGCCAGGGCACGGCGGCCAGGGCCACCTGAGAACGCAGCGCGGCCACCGGCATGGCGTCGGAAGCGATGGTGAGGTCGAAGGCGCCGCCGTCGGCGGCGTAATCGGCTTCGAGAGTCCCCTGATCGCCGCTTTCGGTCACCGCCGAGGCGGGCGTTAGGTGGGCGTGCCCGTTGCCCAGCACCACGTAAGCCTGTTGCATTCGGATGGGCGTGGAATCGGGTATGGTCACGGCGGCGTCGTGGAAGCCGAGGGTACCCTGCAGGCTGCCGCGCCCGGAGTAACCGATGGCGCCCTCCATCCACCCGCTCAAACCGAGCTTGGGCGGAACCGAGGCGCCCATGTGTCCAGCCAACTGCAGCAGGGGTCCCAAGGGGAAGCGGTTCCAGTTGACGGCCACGGCCCAGTGCGGCTGGGAAAGATAATCGCTGGCGCGAAAGCGGACCCAGACGGGCGGGACGCCGCGGCCGGCAGTACTCGATTCGAGCTCGATTTTCTGCCCGACCAGGTCGATGCGCCCGCGGATCGCGACCGGCCAGCCTTCTCCCTGAGGCGGCATCAAGTCCCAACGATGCACGTCTTCGATGCGCATGCGGCCGAGGATGCCGATCTGCTGTAGGGGACCGGCCAGGTGGAGGCTGCCGGAGACGGTGCCGTGAACGCCGCCGGGTTGCCCGGCGATGGCCGTGGTGATTTCCGCCAGGCCGCTGCGGTCCAGATCGAGGTCGAGATCGACGCGCTCCGGAGCGACGTACCAGCGGCCTTCAAGGGTAAAGGAACCGAGGCCGCGGGCCGCGCCGTCGGTGCGGGCGGGTTTGGCCGACAGTCCGATCTTCCAGCCGCGGCCGGGGGAGGAGGGAGGCGAAATATCCAGATCGGTGTCGGTGAGGTAGAAGACCGATTTCTCCTCGCCGAATTTGAAATTGATGCGGCTGTTGCGGACCTGCACGGCGGGCGTGTTGCTCATCAGCGAGCGGCCGATCAACGGCTCGAAATTCCAGCGGCCCCAGGCTTCGGCCGGTCCGGACTTGGCGAGATTGATGCTGGCGCCGTCGAAGCGGATTGAGGCGATGGCGAAACGGCCGGCCACCAGCGGTAGCAGCGCCGGCCGAACCACCATTTCATCCATGTATGCGATCGGCTCCAGGCCCATCGAAGGGTCCTCGTGAATGACCACGTCCTCCACCGAGAAACCGCCGCGAAAGAGGCTGAAACGCACCTTGCCGCCAAATTCGACGCGCCGGCCGATCGCTCGCTCCAGGGCGCCACGCAGACGCTCGCCGTACTGGTCGGCGCGGATGTAGGGCGCGGCCAGACCGGCGGCGACCACGAGCGCGAGCGTGCTCAGGGCAAGCCGGAAAGCCAGCCCGGCATTCCATCTCCATTTCCAATGCCACTTCTCCGACCGTTCCGGTGGGGGCGGCGTCATAAGGACGCGCCCGTGAGCTCGCGATAGGCGGCGGGGTCGTCGATATCGGCCACCACGCCGGGGTCGTCGAGATCGAGATAGTCGGTTTGGGCGGCGTGGGCGGCGACGATGTCGCGGGCGGTGGCGCCGGCCGGAGGGGCCAGAAACTCGGGCATGAGGGAGGGGTGGAACCAAATAGGATGGCCGCGCTTAGCCCGGTACCGCGGCACCCGCAGCAGCGCGCCGGCGGGCGGGGACAGGAGCGCGTCGATGGTGGAATCGGCCACCGCCGGGTGATCGACGAGGGTCAGGAGCACGCCCGAGGCTTCCGGCGGCACGGCGCGCAGACCGCACTGCAGCGAGCCGAGCATGCCGTTTTCGTAATCGGGATTCAACACGAAGCGGGCGGGACGCCGGGCGGCGGCGCGAATTTCGGCGGCGTGCCCGCCCAGGACCACGATGACCGGCCCGGTACGCGCCGCGAACAGGCCGATCAGCCGATCGACGAAGGTTTCGCCGCGGTAGTCGAGCAGGGCCTTGGGGGCGCGCATGCGGCGGGACGCACCGGCCGCCAGTATGAGGCCGGCGCTCACGGGGAAACTTCGTGGCGTGCGGTTTCCTCCGCGACGGGTTCGCGGGGAAATACCGACATGGAGAGCGGCCGCCAGCGCCCGGCTGGGTTGCGGCGTACGGCGATCATTTCCGCCGCCACCGAAACGGCGATCTCTTCGGGAGAAATGGCGCCCAGATCGAGACCCATGGGGGCGTAAATGCGCTCCAGTTCCCGGCGTGCGAAGCCTTCCTTTTCCAGTTCCCTGACCACGTTCAGGACTTTGCGCCGGCTGCCGATCATGGCGATATAGCGGGCCGGGCTCGAGATGGCCATCCGGAGCACGCGCATGTCGTCGCGATGCCCGCGGGTGACGATAATGACGTAGCTGGTCTCGTGGATCGCCAGTTGGGGGAAGATCTCCTCGTACTCGGCTGCGTGTACTTCGGCGGCTTCGGGGAAGCGGTCGCGATTGGCGAAGCTCTCGCGATTGTCGATCACGACGGGCCGAAAACCGGCCAGCGCCGTCACCGCCGCCAGGCTCTTAGAGATGTGGCCGGCGCCGAAGATAAAGCAGCTCGGAACCGGAAGCACCGGCTCCACGAAAACCTCCAGTTGCCCACCGCAAATCAGCCCGTTATCGTAAGCCGCGTCCTGGCCGAGGCTGAACTTGAGGCGGCGCGGCTTTTCCGTGTCGAGCACTTCGCGAGCCGCGGTCCAGACTTCGGCTTCCACGCAGCCGCCCCCGATGGTGCCGATCATGGAGCCGTCTTCGCGCACCAGCAGTTTGGCGCTTTCGTAGCTGGGAATGGAGCCGCGCACTTCGACAATAGTAGCCAGAGCGCACTTTTGCCCGAGCGCGCGAAGGCGAACCAATTCGTCGAAAACATCCATTCCGACTGTGATTATAACGTGCGGGCGGGAGAGAGGGTTTATCGGGCGGTGCGAGGGACCGCTCTTCACCGCGCGCTGGATTCATTCTCTTCCGCGTCCAGCATGCGGAACAGGTAGTCGGTCGCCTGGGCGGCTTCCCGGTCGTCGGCGGGGCCTGAATCGTAGGGTGCGGCCCGGCGGAGAAACTCGAACATGACGGCCTGCTTTTCTTCCTCCGGCAAGGTTCCAGGGCTCGGCAATTCTGGTGTCTTCAATCGGTCCCGACGGCTTACGCCGTGGGCTACTCTCTATCGCCCTACGGGCTCGGAAACCCAAGTGCGCCGCCGGGGCGAGGCCGGCGGAAGCGCCTGCGCCACGTGTGGGGCCGATTGGCAATCGGCGCAAATGGTAAACTCGGCATCGAGGGGTTCGATAGTCATGGGTACGACATCGGCGTCGATTTCGCTTGACCAGTATCTGAACAGCGCCTACGAGCCGGACCGGGACTTCGTGGACGGTGTCCTCCTGGAGCGACATGTGGGCACACAACGGCACGCATTGTTACAGACGTTTCTCGCGGTGTTTTTCTCGCAGTACCGGAAATCGCACCGGATCAACGTGTTCACGGAATGCAGGCTTCTGGTCGATGCCGCGGCTCGCCGTTACCGTATTCCCGACGTGATGGCCCTTGAAGTGCCATACACCAAGGGCAAGGTCGTGGTGGACGTTCCGGCCGTTATCGTGGAAATCAAGTCGCCGGACGACACGTTTGACGACATCGTCGATCGATGTTTCGACTACGAGAAACTGACGGTCCCGAATATCCTGGTTATGGACCCGGACAACCAACGGGCCTGGCTGTTTCAACAAGGCAATATGCAGCTTCTTACCGGCGCTGCGATTCGACTGAAACAGCTCGCAATCGATTTTCCGTTCGCTCAGTTGTTCGTTGAAATCGACGACGATAACCGATAGCCGGGGCCAGCCTGCAGGTTGCCAACCGGGTTGTCAACCTGCGCCACAGGCTAGAACCTTAGCTTGATTCCCAATTGGGCGCCGCGCGGGCCACCGGCGCCTAGGAGGGGGGAAAGGCCGCTGCCGGGGCTGCCGGTTCCGAGCATCATATTTAACATGCTGGTGGACTGGCCCAGCAGGGGATTGTCGAGGTAGCGGGCCGGGTCGCCGAAATTGGGGTGATTGAACAGGTTGTAGATGTCGGCGCGCAGTTCGAGCGAACGGAGATCGTCCAGGCGCAAGGTACGGCTGGCGGAGAAGTCGGCCTGCCACATGCCAAAACCGGCGATGGCGTTGCGGCCCAGGTCGCCCTCCACCCCGGGGCGCAGCGGCGCGAACGCGGCCGGATTCAGGCGCCTTCCGCCGGGGGCCTGGGGATCGGCGAGCCAGAGTGCCTGGCCATAGACGTAGGTGGGCCGGAAAGCGTCGGCGAGCGGAATTCCGGTGTACTGTTCGCTATCGAGGACGGTGACGGGGAAGCCGGAGCGCGCGCGCAGGATCGCGCTCAGGTTCCAGTCCGCGGCGAAGCGCGACCAAGCCGAAGACGGGGCGCGGCGCGGAATGGTATAGGCGAAGGTGGCGGCGAAGGAATGCCGTAAGTTGAAATCGGCGGAGGCGCGGTCGGATGCGGGAGTCATTCCCGAGCCGGTCCACATCAGGTAGGCGTCGCTGGAATCGTTATCGATGGCATGGGCCCAGGTGTACGTTATGGAGGCATCAAGGCCAGTGGCGAATCGGCGGCGGTATTCCGCTTCCAGGGCGTGGTAGCGGGAACGGCCGTTATCGGTGGTAAGGGCGAGGGGAGAAGTTATGGTGCTGCCGATGCCGCCGACCTCACGGCGAACCAAATCGTAACCCGCGGCCCCGACGTATCCAAGCGAAAGCGTGTCGTGAGCGCTGAGAAACCGTTCCAGGTGGAGATTCCATTGCCCCACCGCCGGCAGGCGGAGATCCGGCAGGAACGCATAGGTCAGTTCCGAGGAGAACAGGCCGTAGCGTCCGGAGAAATATTGGGCAATACCCAGAGGGCCGCCGTTCAAAGCGTCGGCGGCGATGCTCATACTGGAGTCGTAGTAAAGGCCGCCGCCCGCGCGCAGGACGGTCTTTCCATCGGCGCCGAATCGCCGGGCCAGGCCGAGGCGCGGCGCCAGGTTGCCGAAGCGCAGGGGCCAAAGGGGCGCCTCGTGGGTCTGCGAAGAGACGGTACCGTTGGAGAGGACGTAAATAGAACCGGTCGGCGCCGGGCTGAATTCCCAACGCAGGCCGGCCGTCACCGTGAGGCGTGAGGCGGCGCGCCAGGTATCGCCGATCCAACTCGATAATTCCTGGGCTTCGGCGGTCTCGTCGGCGGGTTGCGAGATGGCCACCCACAGGTTCTGGATGCTGGTGAGATCGGTAACGGAGTCGGCGATCAGGTTGAGGGACGCGGTGGGGTCGCGGCGTATGGCGGTGATCCGGCGGTAATCGCCGCCCCATTCCATGGCGTGTTTTCCCAGGCGCAGGCTGAAGATATCCACCGCCTGGAACTGCCTCTGGCGGCGCAGGCCTTCCTCTCCGGTGACTAACTGCCCCACGCCGTCGATCGTCAACCGAATGAGGGCGTCGCATCCGGTGGGAGCGGAGGGGAACTGGGGAGGAAGGGTCTGTAGGTCGCAGCTTGGGGTGGAAGGGTCGCCGGGCGTTGTCCAGACCGAATCGGCAGAGGACTGGGATTCGTTGACGCGCAATTCCATGGCCGTGCGGGAACTGAAGCCGGCATTCAGTCCCAGCGTGAGGCTTTGGGTGCGCATGGAAAGGCGGTCAATTTCGGCCAGGCCGAAATTGTTGGTAGAAGGCGCGTCATGATAGCGCGCAAACCAGTTCACGCGCGGCGAGAGGATCTGGTCGAATCTGGCGCTACCGGCATTCAAACCGGCCGGCTCGGAACTGAATCCCGACCATTCTCCCAGGGCACTGGAGAGCGCCGGGCCGTTTGGGGAGGGGAACAGATCGACCGCCGACTGGGCCCAGGCCGCGACGCTTTGCCGTTCCGCCAGCGAAGGCACGGGTTGCTCCCACACGAAAGGCTGATCGAGAGCGATGTGTTGAAAAGCCACGAAAAAGAACAGGCGGTTGCGTTTGAGCGGTCCGCCCAGAGTGGGCGCCACATCGAGCAGGCTGAGCGGCACGCGGCCGAAGCCGCCCTGGTTGGCGAACCAGTTATTAGCGTTAAGCAATCGATTACGCCAGGAAAAGGAAACGCCGCCGTGGAACTGGTTGGAGCCGGTTTGGGTGGTGATGCCGACCTGCGCGCCGGGCCGCCGGCCGAACTCGACCCCGGCGGTGGAGGTGCGCACCGTCATCTCTTCGATGGCATCAAGGGAAACCAGCGCGTCCAGGCTGCCGAAAGCGGTGGTTGCGGGCAGTGTTCCGCCGGTGACTTGGGCTGGCAATCCGCCGGCCGTAATTCCGGTATTGACACTGGCCCCATCGACGGTGAAGGCATTGACGTTGGGCCGTTGTCCATTGGCGGAAAACTGTCCGGCTTCGCCGCGCGTGGCGGGAGTGACATTGACATTGGCGGCAGCGTCGAGCAGGGTCAGTAAACCAGCCCCGTTGAGCGGCAGGCGGGCGATGTAGCCGCGGTCGAATCCAGTGCCGGCGGAAACGTCGACCCGCTCCAAGGGAGAGGCCGTACCCTCGACGGTGATGGTTTCGAGCATGCTGCCTACCGATAGTGAGAAATCCGCGACCGAAACCTGGCCGTCTATAAGAACCACGCCGAAGCGCACCAGCGTGCGGAAGCCATCCTTTCGCGCCAGGACTTTGTAGGAACCGGGAGCCAGCGAAGCGATGGCGTAGGTTCCGTCGCTGGCGGATTCGGTTTGGCGGCGGAAACCGGTGTCCTGGTTGACGGCGGTGATTTGGGTCGCCGCGATGCCCCCCTCGGAGGCATCGAGGATACGGCCATACAGGGTAGCGCCCGGCTGCGCCGCGGCGGGTACTACCCACCCGGCGCATGCTAGCAGCCAAGCTACCCACTGGCGGCGTACCATCTTAATCATCATGCCATGGGCTGCGCCGCCAGCTTGCGAAAGCTTGGCGGAGGGGGTGCTAATTCAGACGCCGGCAACCGCTGCCCTTAACCTCGCGGCCCGGTTATAGCTACCGCGTCGTCGAAGTTTACTGCTGACTTACCACCGATATGGCGGCCTGGTTGCTGACGTAGGGGCCCTGCGCGATCGTGCAAAGAGTGTAAATGTTGGTCTTCAAGCCTTGATTGAGGTGCAGAACGACGGAAAAAGTGCCGAACGTGCCCTGCATCAGAGTAGAGGACATCACGTCGGCCGTACTGCCACCGCAAATGGCGGACATGAAAGTCTGGGTGCCGTCGACGGTTTCCGGGGGCAGCGTATCGGGCGCGCCCAGGGGGTACATCTGGTCGGTCGCGATCAGGGGTGTATAGGCGGGGTTTGAAACCGGCAACCCCAACCCGGTGGCGTAGAAAGTGAGGAGTTCGCCGGCTTCGGCCGGGTTTGCATAAGTAACCGGCGCACCGGCCACGTTGGCACAACAGAGCTGGTTGGCGAAAGCGGTCATGCTGACGCTCGATCCCGAGCTGGCGGTGGCGGTATAGGAAATACTGTTGCCTTCCGGTCCCTGAATCCGCGCCTGCAAAATAATGCGGTCGTAATAGTCGGCGGCGCGGGCGGTGACCTGGGGATCGGTATTGAGGATCGCGACCAAGGCGTCGCGAATGCTGTCCAGGGTATCGAAACTCTGGACGGTATAGTTGTACGTCAAAGTGTCGATGGTGACGGTGGCAACGTCGCCCGCCGCGACACTGCCATCCACCGAAATCAGGCCCACCGCCGAACTGGAAGCGTGAAACGCCATGGCCACTTGAGGGTTGGTGTTGGACGTGGTGAAAATGCCCGGGTTGGCCGGCACGACGGAAAGCGCCACGGCGGAGGTGGCCATAATGCTGCCGTCGCTCATCACGCTGCGAACATAGGCGTTCACGCTATCTTCGGTGGTAAACTCCCACGGAACCTGGGCCACGACCTGGGTTGGCGAAACCGAATAGAGGGGCGACGCGATTCCGTTGAAATAAACCTGCGTGCCGCCCAGCAGGGTGGGCAGGTTAGGTTGCGTCAGATCGGCCGAGACGGAACCGGCCGAAAGCCCCGTCCCGTTGATTTCGACGATAGTCCCCGGCCCGACCTGGGCCGCCGAACCGCCGCCTTTCAGAGTGGACTGTTCGGCGCTGGCGGTGATACTGGCGCTGGTCGAAACCGAAGCGCTGTAGGTAATCTGGTCCCCCAGCGTTCCCGTCTGTTTGGCAGCAAGAACGACTTCCAGGTCGGTGGCATCCACGCTGGCGGTGACGTTAGGGTCGCCGGAAAGGCCGGAATTAATCTCGGCCACCAATCCCGCCACCACGTCCGCGTAAGTGTCGGTTTCTTTCACCGTATAGTTGTAGGCGAAGTTATTGACGGTGATGGTGACCACGTCGCCGGCCTTGATGGTGCCGCCGATGGTGACGTAGCCGCTGGCGATGACTTGCTGGCTGGCCGCGTTGACCACCGCCTGGTACGGCAAGGCGTTGTCCTGGGGCGTGTACACCATGATGCGCCGGTTATACGGGTCGCTGACGTAGAGGTTGGTGCCGTCCCAGGCCATGGAGACGGGAGTGTACATGGAATCGACGGCGTCGTTGGCCTGGTCCACGTCGCCGCCAAGTTGGCCTACGATGATATCTGCGGGCGGGGCATTCGAAGTGGGAATGCTGAAGTACTCCAGAATGCGGTCATTGCCGCCATCGGCGATGTAAAGGTGGGTACCGTCGGAAAACGCGAAGCGCGGAAAATTCAGGGTGTAGAGGCAGACCTGCGGATAGGTGGGGTTGCCGTTGGTATCGAGGCCGGTGGGAATGGTGCAGAGGACGGGAATCTGGGTGGTGACGTTGGTGGTGGGATCGGTGTAAGTGGTAAAGGCGTAGTTGGGCACCGAATATGTCATGTCGGGCTGGCCGATTTCGACGTCGGCCGCCGTCCCGTTGGCGGATGGAATCTTGTTCCAGATCAGTACCCGGTTGGCCCCCGTGTCGGTCACGAAGAGGCGCACGCCGTCGGTGGTTACCGAAACGGGGTTGATCATGGTGGAAGCCGTCATGACCGGATATTCGGTATCGAGGTTGACCTGGGCAGCGGTTTTGAAATCGGGAGCGCCCACGACCACGTCGGCGGCGGTGCCGTTCTTAGTTGGAACGGAGTTAAAGATCAGCACCCGGCTGTTCTGGGTGTCGGCGATATAGAGCTTGCCGTTCTGGATCCAAACCCCTTGCGGCCCGCGCAGGGAACTGGCGGTGGGGCCGTTATTGGTGCAAGTGTCCTGGCCGCACAGCCCGTCTCCGAAGAAATCGGTTTGTCCCACCACCACATCGGCCGGGGTGTCGTTGGCGGTCGGAATATGATTCCAGATCAGGACACGGTTATGATTGGTATCGGCCACCACCAGGTGGACGCCGTCGGAAGCAACTGCGGTGGGTTGGCGCAGATTGCTCTGGGAGGGAGTGAAATTGACCGTGGTGGTGGTGAAATCCGGTTGCCCCAGGACCACCGAAGCGGTACCCACGCAAACCGGGCAGGCGGTGTTGTAGCTGAGCTGGGCGGTGGGCGCCGGCAACATGCTCGACAGGTTTTGAAAAATCAAAATACGGTTGTTTTCGGGGGTGGCGCCGAGGCGATTATCGTCGGCCACGAAGAGCGTATTGTTGGCGTACGCGATGCCGCTGGCCGCGCCAATGACGTTGTTGCTCGAATTGGGATCGGCCGCGGTAAAGGTGGTTTGCCCGATTACCGCTCTGGCCGCCTGTCCATTGGCGAAATTCTGGGCGAAGACAGCCGCCGCACTCAAGAGAAATACGCAGATACCCTTCATGCCGAATATAGTGTGACGTTCTCCAATGTCAGGAACGAAGTCTCGATTATAGCAGGCGACGGTCGCGATCGGCCGTGTTCCCCATGTGGCCCTGGCTTCACACCGGTGTGCCTCCACGGCACGACTCCGGAATGGTTCAACCCGTTTAGCGACAGATATTTGGCAGCCATCGGGCGAGACATGCCGGTCTCCTATGCACGCGCGATGCCAGGCTGGCCGGAATGGCTTAGGGACGGTCGAGAATCTCCCGCAGTCTTATCGCGAGGTCTTCCAGGCGGAACGGCTTCGCCAAAAAGTCGACGCCGGTTTCGTGCACGTTGTGCTCGGCGATCATGTCACCGGTATAACCGGAAAGGAACAGGACTTTGATTCCGGGCCGGCGGCGCAACAGTTCGTCGGCTACCTGTCGGCCGCTCATGCCGGGCATGATGACATCGGTAACCAATGCCGCGATCTCGGCCGAGTGGGCGTCGCTGGTCCGAATGGCTTCGTCCCCACCGGAAGCCGTCAACACCCGGTAGCCAAGCTGGCGTAATACCTTGGCGGTGAATTCGCGGACGGCGGCTTCGTCCTCCACCACCAGGACGGTTTCGAAGCCGGGACCAGGGGCGGGCGATGGCTGCGGCGGGGTTTCCGTCGCCGGTTCCATCACGGTCGGGAAGTAAAGATGAAACGTGGAGCCGTTTCCGGGTTGGCTGGTCACTTGCACGTCGCCACCGGCCTGGCGCACCATGCCATAGACCGTCGCCAAGCCCAAGCCAGTACCTTTGCCGCGCTCCTTGGTGGTGAAGAACGGCTCGAAAATGTGGGCGACGGTGGCCCCATCCATGCCTTCTCCGGTATCGGAAACGTCGATCAGCAAGAAGCTGCCGGGACTTAAAGCGGGGTGGATGCGAGTGAAATCCTCGTCCAGGGTCACGGCGGTGGTATGGATTCGAAGCCGGCCGCCGGCGGGCATGGCGTCACGGGCATTGACGGCCAGGTTGACGATGGCTTGTTCCAGATGGTTGGGATCGGCACGGATGGGATCGAGCCCGTCGGCCAGGCTCAAGTCAAGTTCGATATCCTCGCCGATCAGGCGGCGGAGCATTTTTTCGGCATGGGTGATGACGTGGTTGACATCGACGACGGCGGGCTGCATCACCTGGCGGCGGCTGAAGGCCAGCAACTGGCTGGTGATGGAAGCGGCGCGATCGGCGGCCTTAAGAGTTTCTTCAATGTAGCCGCGCAGCTCCGACGATGGAGGCAAGTCATCCAGAATCATGCGGTTATAACCGCTGATGACGGTCAGCATGTTGTTGAAGTCGTGGGCCACTCCACCCGCCAGCCGCCCCACCGCTTCCATCTTCTGGGCATGCATCAATTGCTGCTCCAGGGTCTTGCGCTGGCTGATGTCGGTTACGAAGGCTATGCCGAAGAGACCCTCCGGGCTTTCGATGAAGCTGAGGCTGACCTCGACCGGGAACTCGGAGCCATCCTTGCGGCGGCCGGCCAGGTCCATCCCGATTCCCATCGGCCGCGTGTGCGGGTGATCGAAGTAGGCGGTGCGCTCGAGTTTGTGCGCGGCGCGGCGGGTCTCCGGGAGGAGCAGCTCGATGCTCGCCCCCAACAATTCCTCGCGGGTGTATCCGAACATCTCTTGGGCGCGCTTATTGACCAGGACAATTTCGCCCTGCGGGTCGGTTCCAAGGATGGCTTGCGAGACGGACTCAAGCAGCGCCCGCAACAAACGTTCGCTCACCTGGACGGTACTTTCCAAATCTCTCCTTGTGGATTCCGTCATATGGGATGACCCTCCGGGCCGCGCGCGTCAACGCGTGCGCCAGCCTAGCAGATTCAGCATATCGTATTCCGAGGTCTAAACCCGGCGAGACGTGGTGATTTTCAACACTGCGGAGACGCCCCCAATTGGGTGAGCCAAAGCCCCCATTGTGTACCAGCAAGGGCGCGATTCAAGAGAACTCTTGCCGGGTGCAACCCACTAAGCTAGAGAGACTTTCGGCATAGGAGGCGGCATGAAGACGGTTTGGCAATTTGATTGCGGGCAATCGGGTCTTTTTGATCCCATATGCAACTGACACGAGCGGCTGACTACGCAATTCGAGTGATGGTCCATCTGGCCGGCTTGAAGGCGGGCGTTCGTGCCAGCCGGGCCGAGTTGGCCGAAGCGGCCGGGTGCCCGGAACAGTTTCTGGCCAAGGTGATGCAGACCCTCACGCGAGCCCAACTGGTGTCTTCGCACCGGGGAAACACCGGCGGGTTCGAGCTGCCGGAAGCGCAAAGGCGGGCATCGATGCTGGACGTGATCGAGGCCGTCGAGGGGCCGATTCACCTGAATGTTTGTATCGATTCAGCTTACGGTTGCGAACGGAAAAGCTGGTGCCCGGCCCACCGGGTGTGGGTGGAGGCGCAGGTGGCGATGACCGGGGTGTTGCGCAACGCGCGTCTGGAAGACCTGGCGCGCCAGGTGGACCGCAAGGTATGGAACTGACCTGGGTCGCCCTGGTGGCCAGCCTCTGCATGGCGGCGGCAACTGCCTGCGTCTTCATTTTTGCCGTGAAGAAGGACTATTTCCGCAACCTCGAAGACACGAAATACCAGGTTTTTTGGAGCGATATGGAGGACCTGGTGGATTCCGCCAGGAACCCGAAGGACAAGGAGAATGACGATGGCGAATCATGAGCCGGAAGGGCCCACGCCGCGGCGGCGAGCCCTGATCTGGCTCTCCGGTTTTGGCTTGTTCGGCTCGGCGGCGCTGGCCGCGGTTTCGAACCTTATCTTCTTTAAGCCGCGCGTGACCTACAGTCCGAGCGCGCTGTTCAGTATCGGCAAACCGGACGATTATCCGCCTGGCACGCGCATCGCGCGCGAGGTGGAGCGGGTCTGCGTGGTGCGCGAGGGCAACAAGATGGCCGCCATTTCCACCACGTGTACCCACCTGGGCTGCATTGTGGCGCTGGCCGATACCGGGTTTTCCTGTCCCTGTCACGGTTCGCGCTACGACCAGGACGGCAACGTCACCGGAGGTCCGGCACCCAAAGCGCTGGCCTGGTACCAGGTCAACCTGGCGCCGAATGGCGAGGTGATGGTGGACAAGAACACTGAAGTCCAGCAGGGGACCTACTTCACGTTATGAGCGACGCTACGAAGGATTCGGGCCTCGTCACCGCCCTCAAGGAACTGCCCTCGAATGTGTGGAGTTCCATCTTCCGCAATCCGCTTCCGGCCAACGACCAGGAGCGCGCCGCCACCAGCTTCACCAACTTCTTTCTTCACCTGCACCCGGTGAAGGTGCACCGCAATACGCTGCGCCCGGCCTATACGCTGGGCCTGGGGCTGATCTCCTTCTTTCTGTTCCTGATTCTGATCGTGACCGGCATCCTGCTGATGTTCTACTACGTGCCGTCGACCACCCAGGCCTACGACCGCATGCTGGACCTGCGCGGCACGGTGGCGTTCGGCATCTTTCTGCGCAACATGCACCGCTGGTCGGCCCACGGCATGGTGGCCATGGTGGCACTGCACCTGTGCCGCGTGTTCCTTACCGGGGCCTATAAGAAACCCCGCGAATTCAACTGGGTGCTGGGGGTGGTGTTGCTGCTGGTGACGCTGTTTCTGAGTTTCACCGGGTACTTGCTGCCGTGGGACCAACTGGCTTTCTGGGCCATCACGGTGGGGACGTCGATCGCCGGCTACGCCCCGCTGGTGGGGCAGCAGATGAAGTTCGTGCTGCTGGGCGATACCACCGTCGGGCAGGAGGCGCTGCTGCGCTTCTATGTGCTGCACGTGGCGGTGCTGCCGGCGGTGCTGACGCTGCTGATTGCGATTCACTTCTGGCGCATTCGCAAGGACGGCGGGTTGTCCCGGCCGGCAGATGGACGGGGCAGGGAAGCCGGGGTGGTCAAAATGCGCCTGGAGCCGGCCGCCGCGCCCAAGGGCGCCACCGTAAAGACCTACGGCATGCAGGGCTTCGTGCGCGGGCCGTTCACCAAGATCGGCAATGTGCCCGACGATTCGGTATATAGCTGGCCGAACCTGCTGATGGCGGAGTTGTTCGTGTTCGTGCTGACGCTTTCGGCCATCCTGGTGGTTTCGCTGCTGTTCAACGCGCCGCTGGAGCAGCCGGTAAACGTGATGCACCCGCCCAATCCGGCCAAAGCGCCGTGGTACTTCCTGGGCTTGCAGGAAATGGTGAGCTACTCGGCCTTCTGGGGCGGCATCGGCGTGCCCACCGTGATGGTGGTGCTGTTGATTCTGGCGCCGTATATCGACCGCGGCAAAGCGGGAGTGGGGCGTTGGTTCGCCAAGGAGCGGCTGCTGGCCAACACCATTTTCCTTACGCTGGCCGTTCTCAACGTGATCTTCATCGTCATCGGCACCTTCTTCCGCGGGCCGAACTGGACGTTGGTCTCGCCGTTCTGAGGAGGATTCGAGGATGAGACTGGCACTTGCCATCGCAAGCTTCGTCGTTCTGATCGTACACGGACTGGTGTTCTACGATCAGTTTTCCAACCGTTGGGCGCGGCACCAGACGGCCTATTTCGAGCAGGCCCGCTCGCTCTCGCATAATGCCCGCGAGCGCGCCGAGATGGAGACGAAGTCTCCCGAGATCGCCCAGGTTATGGTGACCAGCTTCGGCGAGACGCGCGTCGACCGCTGCACCACCTGCCACGCCGCCGCCGACGATCCGCGCTTCACCGGAGCCGGCGACCCGCTGCGCACCCATCCTTATTCGGAAGCCATGGGCGACGTGTTCCGCAACGGGCGCTGGGAGCGGCGGCACAAGTTCACCGATTTCGGCTGCACCGTCTGCCACGACGGCCAGGGCCGCGGCTTGGACACCTATTACAGCCACGGCGAGGACGAGTTCTGGCCGGAGCCGCTGGCCGGCTACGTCACCCAGGCCAACTGGCGCAAGGAGTTCGTGCCGCACCTGCGGGGCAAGGCGTTCATGGAGGCCAATTGCGCCCAATGCCATACCGACGAAAACTTCGCCGGCACGCCCAACGTGAACCGAGGCCGCAAGCTGTTCTACGCCACCAATTGCTATGGCTGCCACAAAATCGACGGCTTGAGCGAAGGCACGCTCGGACCCGACCTCACCGAAGCCGGCAAGAAGTACAAGATCGACTACCTGTGGGAGTCGATCGTGGACCCGCGCGCCAACCTGGCCACCTCCTTCATGCCCAAGTTCCACTTGAGCGACGAGGACGTGACTGCGCTGGTGATTTTCCTGAAGAGCCGGCGCGGGGTGAATTTCGCCGAAACCACGCTCGACCGGTACAAGGCGCACATCGCCAATATCGCGGTGGTGATTCCGCCCGGCACGGCGGGGGAAAAGGCCGGCGAGCAGTTAATCTCCGACCGCGCCTGCACCGCCTGCCACAAGCTTAAAGATAAAGATGGCGGCGTCTCGCCGGACCTGAGCTACGAGGGGTTGATCCGGGACAACGCCTGGCTGATGGACCATTTCAAGAACACGCGCTCGCGCATTCCGGATTCGGTGATGCCGACGTTCCGTTTCCCGGAAGACGATTTTCGCGCCATCACCACCTATCTGGTAAGCCTGAAAACCCCGCCCGCGAAAGCGGCGCCGGCGGAAACATTCAAGGCGCTGTGCGCCCGCTGCCACGGGGAGAAAGGCGACGGCAACGGACCCATCGCCTGGTACCTGGATCCTTCGCCGCGCAATTTCGCCAACGCGTCCTTCATGAATTCGAAGCCGCGCGAGCGGCTGCTGGATTCGATTCACAACGGCGTGGCCGGCACGTCCATGCCGCCGTGGGGTAAGGCGCTCGACGACGACCAGATCAAGGCGTTGCTGGCTTACGTTTCGGACACCTTCACCAGGGAGCCTTTCAAACCGCTCAAGCCGCGCAAGGTGCCGGACACCAATCCGGTGCCGGCGACGACGCAATCGGCCTCCGCCGGAGAGGCCATGTTCCTGGAGCGCTGCACCGGCTGCCACGGGCGCAAGGCCGACGGCAAGGGCCCCAATTCGCTCGATATCAATCCCCACCCGCGCAATTTGCGCAACAGTTGGTTTGTCGCCAAGCTGGCCGACCGCAGAATTTTCGAATCGGTGCTATACGGAGTGCAGGGCACCGCCATGCCGCCATGGATCGACTACGGCATGTCGCAGCAGGACGTCGGAAATCTGATCAATTTCATTCGCAGCCTAAATCCGAAGACGCCGGGTTCAGGCGAGAAAGGGCAGACGTATGCCGGAAGGTAAGGTGGCGCCAGTTGGCGCCGCGGCGGGGCAGACCGCCCAACAGGGGCTGCACGCCGATACCACCGCCAAGTGGTTTCTGTTGAGCTCGATCGCGTACTTCTTCATCGTGGGGATCGTCGCCCTGACCATCGCGGCCAAGTTCGTATGGCCGGAACTGCTCGGCACGGTGCCGTACCTGACCTACGGGCGGCTGCGTCCGCTGCACGTCAACGGCATGTTGTTCGGCTGGCTGCTGCCGTGCGATATGGCAATGGTCTATTTCATCGTGCCGCGGCTGTGCGGGGTCAAACTGTGGAGCGAAAAGCTGGGTGTGGCTACCGCCGCTCTCTGGAACGTCATCGTACTGGGCGCGGTGGTGATGCTGCCGGCCGGCCTCAATAAGGGCCTGGAATACGCCGAGCTGCCGACCTCGCTCAGCGTGCTGGTGGTGATCGCCTGGATCATGTTCGGCATCAATATTTTCGGCACCATCCTCACCCGCAAGTACGAGCAGATGTACGTTTCCATCTGGTACATCATGGGCACCATCCTGTGGACGGCGTTCGTCTATCTGACCGGCAACTTCGCCACCCAGTTCACCACCGGCGTCAACCAGGCGAATCTGAACTGGATGTACGTACACAACGCGGTGGGCCTGATCTTCACTCCGGTCGGCCTGGCGGTGGCGTATTACTTCATTCCGCGCGCCTCCACCCAGCCGCTCTACAACCACCGCCTCTCGATGGTGGGGTTCTGGTCGCTGTCGTTCGTGTACGTCTGGACCGGCGCGCACCACATGCTGCACGGGCCTATTTCGCAGTGGCTGCAGACCATCGCCATCGCGTTTTCGCTGATGCTGCTGATCCCGGTGTGGGCCGTGGTGTGGAACTTTTTCGGCACCATGAAGGGCCAGTGGCACCAGTTGCGCGACAACGTGCCGCTGAAGTTCCTGATGTCGGGGACGGTATTTTACCTGCTGACCTGCTTCCAGGGGCCGATGCACTCGCTGCGCACGGTGAATGCCATCGTCTCGAAGACGGACTGGATTCCCGGCCACGCCCACATGGCGCTGCTGGGCTGCTTTTCGTTCTTCGCCATCGCCGGGGCCTACTATGTGGCGCCGCGGCTGTGGCGCACCGAGTTGCACAGCGATGCGCTGGCCAACTGGAGCTTCTGGTTTTTCATGATCGGCGGCCTGGGTTTCTTCGTCACGCTTTGGCTGGGCGGCTTCTGGCAGGGCTGGCAGTGGAACAATCCCGCCATTCCGTTCATCGACACGGTGAAGGCGCTGCACCCGGTCTGGCTGGTGCGGTTCTGTTCCGGCGTGCTGATGTTCTGCGGCATTGTTTCGTTCGCCTACAACATCATGGCCACGGTGGTGAACAGGAGGGAAGAGCATGCTTAATCGGGCCGACAAGAGCGCGGGCTTTGCCATCGGCGCCGCGCTGGTGCTGTTCTTTATCGGCGGCACGCTGACCACTGTCATTCCCCCGCTGGTGGATAAAAGCTGGGGGCGGCCGTTCGAAAATCACGATCCTCCCCCGCTGGTGGATAAAAGCTGGGGGCGGCCGTTCGAAAATCACGATCCTGCGAAAGGGCCTACCGGCAAGCTGCGGCCCTATACGGAGCTTGAAAAACACGGTTTGGCCATCTACACCCGCGAAGGCTGCTGGTACTGCCATACGCAGCAGACGAGGACGCTGGTGGCCGACACCAAGCGCAGCGGCTGGCGCGGGGTGGATTCACCCATTTCCACGCCCGACGAATTCGTCTACGACCAGCCCCACATGTTCGGCACCAAGCGCACCGGTCCCGACCTTTCGCGCGTGGGCGGCAAGTACAACACGCAGTGGCACCGGACGCATTTCCGCAATCCACGCGACCTGACGCCTGGTTCGGTGATGCC